>JAJAYX010000233.1 GCA_026785985.1 Rudanella sp.
GTCTTTCCCTGAGCCGCCAGCTTTTGGGGCGTAAAGGTGATCGAGTCAATTTTGTTCAGGTTCATGGCAAACTTGTCGTAGTCGAACGCCATGTTCCGACCCGCATACCGGAAATTACCCGATTTCAGTTGACCATTCAGCGTAAACGCCCGCCCTTTGCCGATTTTGAGAATTTTATCAGTAGGAACCCCATAAATTTTCAGCGAGTCGCTGATCGTAAACGTGCGCACTCCACGAACGAGTAAGAACTTGTCGTTCAGGTTGATCGTGGCATTTTTAACGCTGTCGTTCGACACAAACTGCGACTGAATCTGGAAGTTGTCGTAGTCTTTCTGTTTGTTGTAGGCCAGAATATACAAAATACCCTTTTGACTTAAGCGCATGAACCCGGTGTTGGGGTCCTTGGTTAAATAACCGTTGATCACCATGCGGTCTAACGCCCCGGCCAGGGTTGTTGGGTTCAGGCGGGCAAACTGAGCGAGGTCGTCGGCCAGAAACGTTTGGGTTTTATTTTTCGAGATATAATTGGCGGCAATTTGCAGGGGGTGAAACCCATAGTCAACACTGATATTAGAGTAGCGTTCGGGAACAAAATAGTCGAACGACTCCATTCGGACTGGCACTTCGCGTTTGGCTCCCACCTGGTAGAAATCAACTTTCCGACGGCTTACATCCCAGCGCATCACCTCCGGCTGAATATAGAATTTATGGTAGGTATCAGTAAACGGTACCCGCGCATACGACGACTTCTCCTGCCGGTTCAACCAGGCCACGCGGGCATTTTTGTCGTACCGAAACTGCACATTCGGGTGGGTGATCGAATCCGCGTCGATATAACCTGAAAATTGAACCGAGGCCGCCGTAATGAGTGATGCGGTTCGCCCGCTTGTGCCCCCGAGCGATTCACCGGGGAGCAGCCCCCCCGTAAACGAAGAATCGGGAGCGGTTCCTTTGTCGGTTACTTCCGAAAACTCAAAGCGGTTGCTCCAAACCCGAAACGAAGGTTTGGTTCCATCCATTACCGTTATTTCGGCTGGTTTTCCACTGGCGGAGGCCCCCACAATCCGTGCGCCCGACAAGGCAAAACCACCCTTATACTTTACGTCTTTTCCCAAATCAGGCAAAGTCACGTTGTTTTGCCACGACATAAACCGAGGGAACTGCGCTGCCTGCGGGCTGCCTTTTTTCTTGCTGGTGTACTCAAAAACACCCTTCACCGCTTTGGGCGAGGCTGGGTGCGTGAGCGTCACATCGTCGGCTTGCAGGCGCGGGTTCATCACGTTCATGGCATAGTCGCCGAGGGTCACAAAATATCGGGTCGGTTGGCGGTGGCCCAGTCGAATTTGCCACCACGCCCCACCAGCACACCGGTATTGAGCATCAGATCACCCCCGGTGTTCGGAACAACAACGGAGTCGCCGTTGGCCACCATGGTCAGAAAAACGTCTTTCAACATAAGCACCGCCCCCACCACGCCAGGAACGGGGCGTTTTTGCTGCACCATAACCACGCCCAGTTGCCGGGGTTTAGTGGAGTCGCCCGGAGCGGGATCGTCCCAGCCATCGAAATTGCTGGCCGGAGCAACTGTGGCGGTTGTTGCCCCTGTTGCCGTTCCGCTGGTGGGGGGCATATCTCCTCCCGAACCCGCCTGCGGTGTGTCGAGGTAACGGAACGAGAACGTACCTCCCTCGGCGTAGAGTTTGTTGTAGTTTCCTAAATAAAGCAACCGGCGTTCCAGAAACAGGCAGGTGGCGTTCATCACCTGCCCAAATGCTTTGGCATCGCCATTGGTAAACTGCTTTTCGGCCAGGGTTAGCAGGTCGTCCATGCTCACAGGCTGTGCCGCTGGTTTTTGGGAGTAAGCCGCGTTATAAAACGTTTCGAACAGCGGGGCAAAGTGGGCTACGGGCTGATACCGTTTCGCATTCATTTTGCGGCTTAGGGCCATCAGCCGGTCGCGTTGCGGCTGGCTCAGGCGGTTCTCCGACCACAGGGCCTGCATGTTCGTCCCCGCCCGCACGGATACCGCGTTGCCGGTAGCCATCAGCTTTTGCACCTCGGCCATAAACTGCTCCGGGTTTTCGGAGAGTTTCACGACCTGGGCATGAGCGGACAGGGAGGCCAGCAAGGCCGTAAGCAGCAATAAATAAACACGTTTCATTTTTCCTGTCGTTTATAAACCAGCGAACACCACCCATTTATGGCCATACCCCGAACAGGGGTCAAACCAGCCTCTTTAGCTTTGCGCTCAATGTCTATGGCATCGTGTTCGTAAAAGCCACTAACCAGTAATTGCCCACCCTCGCGCATCAATCCAGCGTAGGTAGGAATTTCGGCCAGCAGCACGTTACGGTTGATGTTGGCCAGCACAATATCGAAGCGGCTCCGGGTATCCACGTCGGCAATGGTTCCCTGAAACACCCGGATTTGGGAACAGTCGTTCAGGCCGGCGTTTTCCTGGGCATTCTCTACGGCCCACTCCTCAATGTCGAACGCCAGCACATGGGCGGCACCCATGCGGGCAGCCAGAATCGCCAGAATCCCCGTGCCACTTCCCACATCTAACACTCCTTTTCCGGCATGGTCGATGCCCAATTGGTGTTCGAGCATCATGGCCGTGGTTTCGTGGTGCCCGGTTCCAAACGACATCTTGGGATTAATTACCAGATCGTATCGAAAAGGGGCCGGGCCGTCGCTACGGTCGGGTTCATGAAACGAAGCCCGAACCCGCACGGTTTGCGCCACTTCAATGGGTTGGTAGCTCTGTTCCCACTCGGCGTTCCAGTTCCTCTTTTCTAACGAAGTAACGGTGTAGGCTATTGCCGTTTGGTCAGCGTATTTGGCGATTACGTCACGCACAGCCCCCTCATCGAAATCAGGCTCCATAATGTACGCATTCAGGCCCTCGTCGGTTTCCACAAACGATTCAAACCCCAACTCGGCCAGTTCGGCAATCAGGATATCGGCATAGTCAGGTGCGAGGGTCAGTGTTAGTTCGGTGTAGTTCATTTCAGTCTTTCCTCCAATGCCTTGATTTTAGCTTCCGCATCAGCCAACTTTTGGCGTTCACGCTCCACGATTTCGGGCTTGGCGTTGGCCACGAATTTCTCGTTCGACAGTTTCTTCCGGGTCGAATCGCGGAAACCGATCAGGTAGTCGAGTTCTTTTTGAGCTTCAGCCAGTTCAGTTTCTTCGTCCCCTCCCCCAGGAATGTTCACAAAGAACTCGTCGCTTTTAATTAGAAACGGCGAACCGGCAGCCTTCCCTGTCACGTACTGAATAGCCACCACATTGACCAACTTCTGAAACAGACCTTCGAGCGGGCGATACCGATCCGGCGTTTCGGTGCGGATGGCCAACGGCAACTCGATTCGGGGCGACAACCCTTTGGCCGACCGCAAGTTTCGGATGTTGGTAACGGCTTCGGTCAGGATGGTAAAATCGGCAATGATCTGATTATCAACCGGGACAGCCTTCGGGAACGGAGCTAAACAAATACTGGCCCCGGCTTCGCGTTCGCGGAGTTGTTGCCAAATTTCTTCGGTAATGAACGGCATGAACGGATGCGCCAACTGCACAATTTGCTCAAAGAAATCAACCGTAGCCGCATACGTTTCGGCATCAATCGGTAACGATTGGTTGGCCTCCTGATCGTAAGGCGGCTTAATCATTTCGAGGTATTGCGAACAGAAATCATCCCAAATAAGCTTGTAAATGCTTTGCAGCGCATCCGAAATCCGAAACTTACTGAAATGGTCTTCGACTTCGGCCAGGGTAGCGTTTAGTTTAGCTGAGAACCATTGGATAGGTAACTGGTGGTTGCTGGATGGCTGTTGCTGACGCATAGGAGACGCAAAGGGTTGCGGGGGAGATGCAAAGGGTTGCGGGGGAGACGCAAAGGGTTGCGGGGGAGACGCAAAATATTGCGTCTCTACA
>JAJAYX010000234.1 GCA_026785985.1 Rudanella sp.
CATACCCCCTTCTGCCGACTGGCAGATGAACATCGCCGAGGGGTGTCCCGCCCACTGTCAGTACTGCTATCTGGCGGGCAGCTTGGCTGGCCCACCCGTTGTCCGGGCTTATGCCAACCTCCCGGCTATGCTGGCCAACACGGCAACCTATGAGCAAACATCGCCCAAAGGCATTAGCGAACGTCGGGGTGATCAGACCTCGTTTGAGGTAAGTTGTTATACCGATGTAATTGGTATTGAACACCTTACGGGAAGCCTGGCTGAGTGTGTGCGATATTTTAGCACCCGCGAAAAAGCTCAGCTACGCTTCGTAACAAAGTATAATCAGGTACAAAGCCTGTTGCCGCTCGACCACAACGGACACACTCGCGCCCGGCTAAGCATGAATGCCGAACCGATTGCCCGTCGGCTTGAGGGCGGAACGGCCTCTGTTGAGGCTCGCTTGCAGGCACTGCGGCAATTGGCCCTGCCTACCCATTTGGGCGGAGGAGGCTATCCGGTGGGAATCATTATTGCCCCTATCATGCCCATTCCTGACTGGCGCGAACACTACACCCACCTGCTCAACCGGATTGCCAACGCGCTCGATTTCGGCCCTGGAATTGCCCACGCCAACCTGAATCTTGAATTGATTAGTCACCGGTTTACGCCCGGCTCGAAAGACGTGTTACAGACCTGGTATCCCAACACGACCCTCAATATGGACGAAACGACCCGCGCCGAAAAACGCAACAAATTTGGCGGCACCAAATACGTATATCTGCCCGACGAAATGAAGGAATTGAAGCGGTTTTTCTATCACGAATGGGCCGTTCGATTTCCCAATGCCCCTATTTTGTACTGGACCTAGAGTGTAAAAGGACATCTTTAGTAGGTAATTAAAACAAAGCAGCCCCCGTCAACTCAGTTGACGGGGGCTGCTTTGCAATAGAGCGAATTGGCCTATGCTTCTTCGGTTGTGGCGGCTGGCTTCACACCATAACGCTTGCGGAACTTGTCTACACGGCCCGCCGTGTCTAACAGCATGTTCTTGCCGGTATAGAACGGGTGCGACTGTGAGCTTACTTCAATCTTTACGAGCGGATAGGTCGCGCCTTCGAACTCGATATTGTCTTTTGTCTGAATAGTCGAGCGGGTTTTGAATTTGAAGTCGCTCGACAAGTCGTGAAATACCACATCGCGGTATTCCGGGTGAATGCCCTTTTTCATGCTAGTTAGCTGGATTTTCGTGCTACTTCTCGGTTTCCAACCGAAAAGGACTGCAAAAGTAGGGAGTTTTGGGCTGATCACCAAGCGGTTGCTGCATTAAATCCGGGAATAGGCCGATCAGTAAAAATAGACCTGTTAATTTCAGTTTTTTTGTGCTTTTTTCATGTATAAAGATTATTTTTCCCCTGTCAATCGAATGCCACCCTTCACAACGGGATCCTCTCCCAACCCTATTCAGCGTACTGGTAACTTTTTTAGGCCGTAAACCAGGTAGGCTTTTATAAGTCGCTAAGGTCCAATAGATACCAGTTGGTTCGTCAGTTCAATAGACTTTGACTTTTCAAAGGACTTATTGTTTTGCCGAACTACCCGCGCCAATTTGGCGTACCTTTAACATTCCGATAACATTGACCCTACCTGGAAAAAGCATCCTCAAGTGCTTTAACCAACTAACCATAACCCCGAATACAAAATCCAACGCTCATGTATGTAATTAAACGCGATGGCCGACGAGAGTCGGTGAAGTTCGACAAAATTACCGCTCGGATCGAAAAGCTGTGCTACGGCCTCGATGGCGCGTATGTACAACCCGTCGAAGTAGCCATGAAGGTCGTGAATGGCCTTTATGATGGTGTGAAAACCACCGAATTAGACAACCTTGCCGCCGAAACAGCGGCATCGCTCACCACCCGGCATCCCGATTATGCCATTCTTGCCGCCCGTGTCGCCATCTCGAACCTGCACAAGGAAACCAACAAATCGTTTTCGGGAACCATCAAAAAACTATATCAGTACATTGACCCCAAAACCGGGGACAATGCGTCGCTGATTGCCAAAGATGTCTACGATGTGGTTCGTAAACACGCGGCCCTGCTCGATTCTACGATTATTTATGATCGCGATTATGGCTATGATTATTTCGGCTATAAGACCCTCGAAAAGTCTTATTTGCTGAAAACCGATGGCCGCATTGCCGAACGCCCGCAGCATATGCTGATGCGTGTGGCCGTGGGTATTCACATGGACGACATCGACGCGGTGGTGGAAACCTACAATCTCCTGTCGGAAAAATGGTTCACCCACGCCACCCCGACGCTGTTCAACGCCGGTACGCCCAAGCCGCAAATGAGTTCGTGCTTTTTGCTGGCCATGAAAGACGATTCCATCGAGGGAATTTATGACACGCTGAAGCAAACGGCTAAAATCTCGCAGTCGGCAGGGGGCATTGGTCTGAGCATTCACAACGTGCGGGCAACAGGCACCTACATTAAAGGCACCAACGGAACCTCCAATGGCATTGTGCCGATGTTACGGGTGTTTAACGATACCGCCCGTTATGTGGATCAGGGTGGTGGCAAGCGCAAAGGCTCGTTTGCGGTGTATCTGGAACCCTGGCACGCTGATGTTTTCGAGTTTCTGCACATGAAAAAGAACAGCGGTAAGGAAGAACTCCGCGCCCGCGATCTTTTTTATGCCCTCTGGACTCCCGACCTGTTTATGAAGCGGGTGGAAGACGACGATGTTTGGTCGCTGTTTTGCCCGCACGAGTGCCCCGGCCTTGCCGATTGTTATGGTGCTGCATTTGAGGAACTTTATACGCGCTATGAGCGCGAAGGCCGCGCCCGCCGGACGATAAAAGCGCAGGAGTTGTGGTTCGAGATTCTGGAGAGCCAAACCGAGACCGGCACGCCCTACATGCTGTTTAAGGATGCCGCCAACCGGAAATCGAATCAGAAAAACCTCGGCACCATCAAGTCGAGTAACCTCTGCACCGAGATCATCGAATACACGTCGCCCGACGAGGTAGCGGTGTGTAACCTGGCTTCGCTGGCATTGCCCAAGTTCCTCACACGGGGAACGGACGGAGTAATGCGGTTCGATCATCAGAAGTTGTATGAGGTCACCAAAACGGCCACCCGCAACCTCAACAAGATCATCGACCTGAACTATTATCCCGTTGAGGAAGCCCGTCGCTCGAATATGCGGCACCGGCCCATCGGTTTGGGTGTTCAGGGGTTGGCCGATGCGTTTATTATGCTGCGGATGCCGTTTGAATCGGACGAGGCCCGCCGGTTGAACGAAGACATTTTCGAAACCATTTATTTCGGAGCCATGACGGCTTCGATGGAACTGGCCAAAATAAACGGTCCCTACGAAACCTGGAAAGGATCGCCGATTTCGGAAGGTATTTTCCAGTTCGATATGTGGACCCGCGATGGTAAGACAGTGAAACCAAAATCGAACCGCTGGGATTGGGAAACGCTCCGTTCGGAAGTGGTGGAACACGGCGTTCGGAACTCGCTCTTGCTGGCCCCCATGCCCACGGCTTCGACCAGTCAGATTTTAGGGAACAACGAATGTTTTGAGCCGTACACAAGTAATATCTACACCCGGCGTGTGTTGTCGGGCGAGTTTGTGGTGGTGAACAAGCACCTGCTTCGCGACCTCGTGAAACAGGGACTCTGGAACGAAACCATGAAGAATAACCTGATCCGGGCTAATGGTTCGGTACAGAAAATTCCGGGTATACCACAGAATATCAGGGACTTGTATAAGACTGTTTGGGAGATCAAGCAAAAGCATATCATCGACATGGCTGCCGACCGGGGAGCCTATATTTGCCAGTCGCAGTCACTGAATATTCACTTGCAGGACTCGAACTTCGGTAAGCTGACTTCCATGCACTTCTATGCCTGGAAAGCCGGCCTGAAAACGGGTATGTATTATCTGCGGACCAAATCGGCGGCCGATGCCATCCAGTTTACGGTGGAACCACAAGCCGAAATGCAACTCGAACCAGCGATGGCCGAAACCGCACCCGTGGAAAAGCCGCTCAACTACGAGCAATATGCCCGTGAGCAGGTAGCCGCTCAACCTGTGTCGGTTGTTTCGGATGCTGAACAGGCCTATTTAGCCATGCAGTGCTCCCTCGACGATCCCGAAGGCTGTGAGGTCTGTGGAAGTTAAATTGATTATTTTAGATTCCGTTTCAACGGCTGCCCCTCTCTTGATCAGGGAGGGGCAGCCGTTTTTTATGACCCCCTAATTTTATAAAACCTATGAATCGTGTTCTCTTCTTTATCCTCGTCGGTTTCGTGCTTTTGTTGATGGACTGGTACGTGTATCAGGCTATTAGAACCGTTATTCGCAACTTGTCGGTCGACACGCAACGTGTGATTACCCTGATTTATTGGGGATTCACGGCCCTGTCGGTGAGCGTTTTTCTGTTTATGCAATTGTCGCCACCCGACCTGCTGGGTCGCCATACCCGCACGTTTCTGTATGCCGGAATTTTTATTCCGTATCTGTCGAAAGTGTTCGCCATTGTGTTTATCCTGATCGACGACATCGGGCGGTTCTTCCGGTGGGTAGCCTCCCTGTTCTACCGGCCCGATGTGCGCGAAGCCGCCGACGATGCCACACGCCCCAATATGCCCCAAACGGATGTGATTACCCGCTCGGATTTCCTGATGAAAACGGCCCTGGTGGCCGGGGCTATTCCGTTGGTTGGATTTTCGTGGGGTATTATTTCGGGAGCGCACGACTACCGTGTCCGGCGGGTGAAACTGAGCCTGAAAAACCTGCCGTCGGGTTTCGAGGGAATGCGAATCGCGCAATTGTCGGACATTCACTCTGGCTCGTTTTTTAACAAAACGGCGGTGAAGGGGGGCGTGGAAATGCTCCTGAACGAGAAACCCGACATGATCTTTTTCACGGGCGACCTGGTCAACAACACCGCCGACGAAGTGCAGGACTACGTCGAGATTTTTCGGCATGTGAAAGCCCCGTTGGGTGCATTCTCCACGCTCGGCAACCACGACTATGGCGACTACGTGCAGTGGCCAAATGAGCAGGTGAAACGCCAGAACCTGAACAACCTGAAAGAAGCCCACCGGCTACTCGGCTGGAACCTGATGATGGACGAGAACCGGATTTTTACCCAAAACGGCGACAAAATTGCCCTGATTGGTATTCAAAACTGGGGTGCCGGGGCGCGGTGGCCCAAATATGGCGACTTGACTAAAGCCTATCGGGGCACTGAGGATTACCCTGTCAAACTGCTTCTGTCGCACGACCCCAGCCATTGGGATGCGCAGGTACGGCCAAAATTCCCCGACATCGATGTGATGTTTGCGGGCCACACCCACGGTATGCAGCTTGGCGTAGAAATTGGCGATTTCAAATGGAGTCCTTCGCAATATGCGTATC
>JAJAYX010000235.1 GCA_026785985.1 Rudanella sp.
ACCCCACGTATGCCACAATTCCACACATAAGTTTTTTTTACAAAAAAGCCCCAACCCGTTTGTAACACAGGCCGGGGCAAAGATAAGGCGTATACCGTTAGTTAGACGACGTAAAGAACAACACCAGTTTCACACTGGCATTACCATCCAGAATCATCCGCTGTACCCGGTCATTCAAATAAACCTGCTGTTGAGTGGGCGATAACACCCCAGTACTAGTATTGACAGGAGCAATAGATGGATCGCCCGGTGTGAGTACTATCAATCCATTATTAGGCGTTGTCCCGGCCATCATCGACTGGATATACCCCGTCATATTGAATGTATAATTCTTTGCCCGCGAATTGTACACAGCCACCTGAGGGCTAAAAAATGAAGATTCGCTGCGATTTACGGCTGATCCCGGAAACGACGGCAGCAGTTGCACCAGGCCATTGGGTGTAGTGCGGGCTAGCCGAAATCCGTTGGCTTCGGCCAGAGTAAGATACGGAACAATGCCAAAACTCGACAGCACGGCACCATCTGGCAGCGTCGGCGTAATAACCAAGTCAGCCCGGTTAATAGCCACTCGCCGGTTTTTCTCCAGAGAGAGCAGACTCGGAAACTCGATTTTAGTGGTTACACCACAGAACGCCTGGATGTAGGATCGATCACTAGTTGCCGAAGCAGGCAGAGCCTGTCCAGCTTTCAAGTTAGCTAAGGGCGTACCCGCACGATTCACAGTGAGATTTGTAAGACGCGGCCCGGTAAATGTAAATAATTGGGTTCGCACTCTTGTTTCACCTTCAACGTGATAATAAACAGCTACGTTTGATCCGGTAACTACTTGTAATAAAGCCGCTTTATCGGAGGTAGTTGAAACAATAGCGAAGCCTTTTTTATTGAGAGCAAGGAACTTCGTTTGATCTTTTGACTCGTCTGTATTGGCCAGTTTGATTAAATCCTGTCCAATAGCATCCGGCAATTTAAACAGCAATCGTGTACTGTCTCCGTTTATGCTGAATGGACGTGGGTTCACCGTAAATCTGGCAACAGGTTGAGCTTCATAAGCTGCCGTATTCCGAATGTCGTAGTGTCCCGTGCCCAGGTCTTCAGTAAGCCGGTGAATGCCCCACTCCTGTCGCACCAGCGTATCACCAAAGAAATATGAATCGTACCCCATCAGCAACTTAGTCGAATCGTAAACGATTTTATTGGCAGCGATTACATTTCCGCTATTATCAGCGACCATAAATGCTGTATTTAGGGCAAACCGAACAAAAGAAGTAGCTTTTCCCTTGCCAAATGTTGGGTCACTATAGCTACCCACCAACAACCCGCTCAACCCGTCGCTTCGCACTGAGTCGAGCAGAATGGTTGAACGGCGGATAGTGAAGGTGTCGCTCAAGAAAACGCCCACCGGAGTAGTGGGCGCTAATCCAATTTCACTCGGTTCCTGGCAAGCCAGAATGGTTAGCGTCGCGCCAACCAGCATGGCGGCCTTAGCCAACCAATTGCGTGTAGAGGTTAAAATACCGGTCGGCAAAATCTTCGTCTTCGTTAATTCCGAGTTTATGGTCGGGGATGTCATTGAGAATGGCGTTCAAACTTTCACTTACTTCGTCTTCGGCTCGCACCACAGCATCGGCATAAGCGCAGCCAACGCGGATAAAGCCCTCGTAATCGCCGGTTTTTAGTTCCGATAACATTTCGTTGTCAACATCCAGCATTTTTGCTTTTTCGATCAGTTCTTCACTCTTAAACTGGTGGTCGAAAGCATTGTTATACACCGTAAATACCGACTTCGAGTCTTTAAACATCGGATCGTTTTTATAGGTCGTTTTCAGATACAACGGAATCAGGGCGGTCATCCAGTCGTTGCAATGGACAATATCGGGCGACCAGCCTAACTTTTTCACGGTTTCAAGCGCGCCCTTGCAGAAGAAAATAGCCCGCTCGTCGTTATCGTCATAGAACCGGTTTTCCTTATCGTGAAAAACGTACTTCCGCTGGAAATAGTCTTCGTTGTCGATGAAATAAACCTGTAGCTTGGCATTCGGAATAGAGGCTACCTTGATAATCAGCGGTTTCTCTTCGTCGCCCACCGAGATGTTAATTCCCGAAAGCCGGACTACTTCATGCAACCGATTTTTACGCTCGTTAATCAGGCCAAACCGAGGCACCAGAATCCGAATTTCCATACCCCGTTCCTGCATCACTTGCGGCAATTTGCGAACAAAATCAGCAACGTCGGTGGTTTTCAAGAAGGGGTTAATCTCACTGGCAACGTACAGAATACGGAGTTTGCTCATAAAAGACGGGCGCTAATTGGACTTGATTGAAATTAGAAAATCTGCAAAATTATACAATTTTTTCGCTGTATTCAATACTAAACGTCCAAAAAATCACCAATTCGTAACTAATACGATACAACCGTGCCCTATAAAGCCCTTTTATCCCTACTTTTCGGACTACAAAGGCAAACTCTTATTTATTATGCAGCGTTTTGACACCATCTACGCT
>JAJAYX010000236.1 GCA_026785985.1 Rudanella sp.
CTTGTCGCAATCCCGTGTTCACTCGAAATGCCAGCGTGGTGCGGGGCCTAAGCGGAATGTAGTGGCGGTAATCGGCATTGAACCGGAGGTACTTAAAAAACTGTAATCCAGACGATTCTATAAGTTGCTCAACGGTTTTATTTCTCAAGAAATTGAGGGTTGTTCCCCCGGACTCCAGCGCGACCCTGAAAAAATTGGCCCGTCGGTTTTGCCCAAACACGTTCGTATTGTAGGTATAAGCAAAACTCATGTTGGAGGCAAATGAGGGCAGAAAGCTATTATACAGCGTTCGGTTTCCCGTTGAGTCCAGGTTTGCCTTTAGTAGTTGTTCAAATTGTTGGCGAAGAGCCGGGTTTTTGCCCCCGTTAAAACTGGAACGGATCAGGTTGATATCGGCCAGAAAAAACGAATACTGATTTTTGGGCAGTTTTTGCCAGTTATATGACATCGTTGACCGGAAGGTTTGCCGCAGAAAATCGGGCCGGTTGGTATAGTTGTAGCCCAAACTAATTTGGGTTTTTGGATTCAAGTCGTTGAATGTAAATCGAATACGTCCCGGAAAAAGAATTTGCGGAAAAATCAGCGAGGTTGTCAGGCCTATTTCCGTCGCATAATAAAACTTGTTCTGAGTGGCCGAGGAGTCAGTGGTTCCCGTTTGTAGTCCCGAAAAACCGGTTTGGGCTTCAATACCCGCCCGAAGGTTCGTTTCGAACGTTTCTAATCCGCCGAACAGGTTCCGCACCCGAAACGAAACGTTGCCAAACGGGCCTGGATAGCCTTGCCCCTGGTACAACACAAACAGCCCTCCTTCGGTGGTAACTTCATATTTTTCGAGTGGAATGGCCCGGATTTCGGTGCGGAGCCGCCGGGCGGTAGTGTCGATAAAATTGATGTTGACAAACTTGAACTGGTTCAGCAAAAACAGTTGCCGCTGGGTCAAATTGTAGTTACTGATGCTGTATAACTCATTGGGTCGGAGCCGAATTTTGCTGTCCAACAGGCGGGGGGCATACCGCCGTCCACTATAAAAATAGGTAATTCCATTGGTCACGCTGGTATCCGTTGGAATGATGGTTAGGTTGGTTCCATTCTGAACCGGGCTTGGGGCAATGGTCACCTTCACATCGCCAATCTGATAAACCGGGTGGGCCGATTGCCGGGGCGGGTTCAGAATACGGATGGTGAAGTCGATTGGGCGACTCAGCGTATCGGCGGGGAGCGGGGTTGTGATGTCCTGCACCGAGCGGGGCCGGATATAGTCGCGGCTAAATTCATAGTAGCCATTATTACGCAGGAGTTCCTCAATGCGGGTTCGTTCGCTCTCCACATTCCCCCCGTCGAAGCGGTCGCCAACATGCAGGAATGTGTCGGCATTTTTGCTTTCTACCAGCGTCTGAATGGCGGGGTCGGCAATGTCGTAGGTGATAGATTGGAAGACGTATGGCGTTTCTTCATTCACCAAATAATTAACCCGAACCCGTCCATCAATCAGGGTATCAACTGAATAGGCAACGGTTGCCCGAAAAAACCCCTTTGTTCGACGCAGGTACTGTTGTAGTTTGGCGGCATTAGCCTGGGCATCGAGGGGTAAAAAATAAACGGGTTTTTCGCCCACATTACGCATCACCCAATTGCCTTCTTCGGCATATCGCCGGAGTTTGCGGGCTTCCCGGTTAAATTGTCTATTTAGTTTTTTGAGTGCCTTTGACTCATCGCCGAGCATCTCGCTTTTTCGCTCGAATTCGGTAGTTTTGGCCGCTAATTCGTTGATGGCCGAGTCGCGATTATAGCCTCTGGAAGCCGCCTGATAAAACCACAGGGCGGGAGTAATGGGCGTTCGCAGAATCCGGCGGTTGGGTTTTTGGGGAATTAGCCCTTCCAGTTCTTCGCTCGCCACCACCCGGTTGCCCCGAATGCTGTTCGTATATAAGAGGTAGTCGTTGGTGCGGGAGGTGTAGCAGCCTGTTAAAAAAATGGATAATGCGCAATGAATAATGTATAATGAAAACCGCGCTCCCCAACTCCGCCTAACTGCCGATATACTACTAACCCGCATTATCCATTCTACATTTACCATTATTCATTAAAGTATGCTTTCCAAAAGTCGTTCGCAGTTCATTCGGTCGTTGCACCAGAAGAAGTTCCGGCAGGAGCACGGTCAGTTTCTGGTTGAAGGAGCCAAAAGTGTGCAGGAGGTGTTAGCGTCCGATTTTCAAGTCGAGCAAGTGCTGGCGACCGAAGCCTTCTACAAAGAAAACGTCTTAGGGGCAGACCACCAACGAACACCCGTCGAAATCGTGTCGGCCGATGAATTAACCCGCATCGGCACCCTCGAAAGCAACAATGCCGCCCTCGCCGTGGTCAGAACGTCGGAAAACCGCCCTCTATTGGCCGAACCCCACGAAATTGTCCTTATTTTGGACGACATCCGTGACCCTGGCAACCTCGGCACCATACTCCGCATTGCCGACTGGTATGGCATCACCAAAGTTATTTGCTCCGAAACAACCGCCGAAGTCTATAACCCCAAAGTGATTTCGGCCAGCAAAGGCTCATTCACGCGGGTACGCTGGTTCTACACCGATCTGGTGGGGTATCTCCAGCAAAAAAACGCCCAGATGCCCGTTTATGGAGCTTTTCTGGGCGGTCAGAACGTGCATACACTGCCTTTTGACCCGGCAGGCGGTTATCTCATCATGGGCAACGAAGCCAACGGAATCCGTTCGGAACTTCATTCTTTCGTCACTCAACAAATCACCATTCCCCGCTTCGGCGAGGCCGAATCACTCAATGTGAGCATTGCCACAGCGGTGATCTTAGACAATTGGCGGAGAGGATTTATTGCGTGATTATGATGCGAACAATTAGTGCCGAATCAATTTCACTGTTTTGCTTCGGGTAGGCGTACTAACTTGTAACAGATATACCCCCGCCGAATTGGCCAACGGCAACCGCTGACGAACAACGTGCCCGGTTGCGTCTGTTTCCTGTTGACCAATCAACTTGCCGAGTGCCGATATGACCCGGAAGGTCATTGGTTCGCCATTGGCTCCCTGCACCTCTACCTCAACCGATTCGGCATTGGTTGGATTACCCAGTATGGTTACCTCCAGTTCAGTGGTTCCTTCGCTCGCTACCCGCGCTACGCCCGTGCAATATTGCTTGAAGTTGAAACTGAAACTGCCACTGTTTTGGCCGTTCTGCGACACCCGGAGCTGGAAAGCCCCAATGTCTGATCTGGGGTTGTTAACGGCCCAGATCAAATCCGAATTATCAAGTACCCGAAGACAGTTAGCAGGATCAGCATTGTTCAAGCCAACAAGGTTCGCGTAGCTGATGGAACTGCCATTGCCCCCGTTGGTAATAATTCGGAAGGTGCCATTCTGACAATTGACACTGGCAACCCCCACTACCTGGAGAGGTTGTCCCAACGTGTTGGCCGGGCTTCCACAGGTTGATGAATTGACAGGGGGTGGGGGTGTGCTAACGGGAATTGCGTTAATCACTAGCTGGAAACTGGTAGCGGTAGAAAGCCCTCCCGGATCACTAGCCCTGAGTGTTATCGTGTTCACTCCCGATGCCGAGGGCGTGCCAGTAATGACTGTTCCATTAAGGCTCAGACCCTGCGGTAAGCCGTTGGCCGACAGCGATAGCTGACCCGGCGTTTGCGTATCAGTGAACACAGAGCCTACAAAAAGCGTGTATCCTGTCCCCACGGTCGCCGATTGTGGACTGATGGCATTGACCACTGTGGGAGCAGTATTGGTTGGTGGCGTAACCGGTACAATGGCTGCACTGATGACTAGTTGGAAGGCGGTGGTCGTAATCAGCCCCTCTGGGTCAGAGGCCATCAGCGTCACGGTGCTTACCCCTGCCGAAGCAGGTGTTCCACTAATGGTGTTGCCGGATAAATTCAGCCCTGTTGGTAACCCGTTAGTCAGAAGCACTAACTGAGTTGGAGTCTGGGCATCGGTGAAGACATTGCCCACATTCAGACTGAAGCCCACACCAACCGTTGCCAACTGAGGCCCCACTGCATTTGCCACCGTGGGGGGCGTATTGGTTGTGACCGTATTTCCCCCCGTATTTCCCGAACAGTATGCTTTCATGTCGAAGTCAAAAGCAGTGCCTTCAACGCCGTTCTGGCGGATGCGGATAGTCATGATTTTGGGGTCAGACCGCAGACTCGCTTCAATCATCTGATTGGGGTTGGTAGTCCAGCCCGTGATGCCAATAGCCGAATATTCTACGGCAGCCCCGTTGCCCCCCGTCGATCCGAAAACAATGGCTCCTGAACTACAATTATAGCTGGCTACACGAGCTGCCAACTGTCCTCCTGTAGTGGGTGGATTTGTGACGGTAGCCAGGGTTGTGGTAATCTGAAACGTAGTGGTTGTAGCCAGGCCGCCTGGGTCAGTGGTCACCAATGTGACAATGCTGACACCCGCCACTGACGGTGTTCCGGTGATCGTGTTGCCCGACAAATTTAGTCCTGCGGGTAGCCCATTGGCCGACAGCAGCAACTGATTTGGGGTTTGGGCATCGGTGAACACACTGCCCACATTCAGACTGAAGCCCACGCCGACCGTTGCCAACCGAGGCCCCACTGGATTGACGACTGTGGGGGGCGTGTTGGTTGTTCCGGTGTTGCCCGAGCAATAGGCTCTCAAGTCGAAATCAAAGGCCGTTCCTTCCAACCCGTTCTGGCGAATATGAATGGTCATGGTTTTAGGATCAGACCGCAGACCCGCTTCAATCATCTGATTGGGGTTGGTGGTCCAGCCCGTAATGCCAATGGCTGAGTATTCAACGGCAGCCCCGTTGCCCCCCGTCGAGCCGAGGGTAATTGCCCCCGTACTACAATTGTAGCTGGCTACACGGGCGAATAAGGCCGTTGGAGTGGTTGGCGGTGGTGGCGCAATGTCTGTAAGCGAAGGGGTAACCGGACTGTTGCCCGTGGTCATTCTGGCCCGCCCGAGGTAGATCTCGTCACCAGTCAGATTGATTGTCGTGTAAAACCGATAGCCATCTTCCACATACCGTACCATCATCTGTGTTTGTTTACCCGCCGGTGCGTAGGGTTGACTGGCCGCAATCAGAATCTGATCGCCACTAACGATGGCTCGTGCAAACGGAAATCGGCTGCGCTTCAGGGCATTGGCGTTCATCCGATACCAGGTTGTTCCTCCGTCGTAGGAACACTCCGTAGTTTGGTTTAAATACTTTTCGGCACCGCTAAACATGTCTCCATGATGCTTGAACAGCCGCCACAAACCATGTAAGTAGTGTTCATAACAGCTATAGTTACGATTATTATCCAGGTTCTCGCGGCCTGGCATCACGGGCGCGTTGGGGGTCAAATGGCGCCAGTCGTCCCAGAAAATGGTACCATACGCGCCTGTGAACCAATAGAAAATAGCCATTCCCTCAGCAACGGCTGGCGGGGCCGGCACTTCTGCCCGTCTTAACTGACCGGTCTCAGTGCTTTGCGTATTGAAAAGCCACTGCCAGGCAATGCGTTTTTTAGACGAAAGTTTCATATTCACTTCCTGCTCACCCAGAATACCGGCCAGCCAATGGCGGTCTTCGTCGCCGTGGTGCGGAGCGGCATAGTCCAGATCCGATGAAAGAAAATAGGTGCCGGGCATCTGAAAATGAGTCAAATCGCCAAACGATTTGCCCACAATAGCATCGGGCATACCCCGGCCCCTGGTGTTGGTGGCATCAATCTGCCGGGCATGCATACTCCATAACCATTCAGGTGCCGAGTTACTATAGTCCGATGAACGGGAATGTCCGTGGGAGTTATGGGGGACTGGCCCGATGCCGCCAATTTCCGTATTGGGGCTGATTACCCGGCGGAGTGCCCACATCTTATAGACGTAGAGATTGGCATGTTCCTGTTGGTTGGCTGCATCGGTTCCCTCGTTTTCAATATCAAAGAAAATTTTACTGAAGGAACTCAGGTTGCCTGTGGATGCACAGTCGTTGAAACCAACACAGGAGCCTGACAGCTCGCCCATGGCTGCGGCAAGACTTTGTCGGGATGTGGCCGACCCCGATGGCTGCTCAAAGAAGGTGCTGGAAGCAAACGCACTGTTTCTGGCCCAGGGAAGATTAAACGGTGGTAACGCCAGATAGTCCTGGTAGAGAACCAGTGCCCGTTGCTGAAAAGACAATCGACTGGTCCAGTTGGCCGGGCGATTCGGGTAGTTGTTCACTTCTTCAATCGTCATCCGGGAGTGGTCGATAGACGAAAAACCACGTCGGAAAAGCTTGCTCCAGTCCTGGTTAACGTGGAGGTTTCTGCCGGCCCCACTAAAGGTGATCGATTTGGTAGGGGGGAGTGTAAAGTCGCCTACCACATCGATGTTCCAGTAACCCCTGACCGACTGCGGAGTAGGCGAGAAAGCCTGTCTCGGAGTAGCCGTGAGTGGGGTCTGAACCGAGTTTGTCTGGGCAAGTGATGAAGAAAAAGGGGCGATCAATAAGCAGGTAAAGAGCGAGAGTGCTACGGAAAATTTTAAGTTCATTATACTTGGATTTCAGCTTTAGACTATAATTTCCATAAACTTAAAGCCGTTCGGTCTGGATTGATATTAATTATTATTAATTTAGTCATTTTACATATAAACAATAACCCCCGAACGTAATGGTATAGAATGAACTGAATCTCTTTCTGAGCGATGACAACAACCCCATTTATTAAAAAGCAGATTCTAATTAGTTGACTGTTTGTGAGTTTGTCAGTATATTTCATCTGTATTCAATCAGAACCTCTATGAAGCGCACCTATTTATTGTCTGTGTTACCCGTTCTGCTACTAAC
>JAJAYX010000237.1 GCA_026785985.1 Rudanella sp.
AGCTATCCCTACCTGAAAACCCGCTGGACCGACTTCAACTGGGCACAAGCCACCAATAGCAAGAACGTGCGGGGCGGCACCATTCCGGGTTACGAGAGCCTGGAAACGACCCATTATTCGGTTGTGGATCGTGAAGGGAATGCCGTGAGTGTCACCACCACCCTCAACGGCGGCTATGGCAGCCGGGTTGTGGTGGGCGGTGCCGGTTTTTTCATGATCAACGAGATGGACGACTTCAGCATTAAACCCGGAACCCCCAACATGTATGGACTGGTGGGTAATGCCGCCAACGCCATAGCCCCCGGCAAACGGATGCTGTCAAGTATGACACCAAGCATTATCGAGAAAGGCGGGAAGTTGTATATGGTGGTTGGCACGCCCGGCGGTTCCACCATTATGACCTCCGTTTTCCAGACAGTGCTGAACGTGGTGGAACACGGCATGACGATGCAACAGGCCGTGAATGCCCTGAAATTTCACCACCAATGGCTCCCCGATAAAACGATTTTCGAGAGCGGAGCCTTCTCCGAAAAAACCCAGCAAGCCCTCCAAAGCCGGGGCTATGTGCTGGAAAAACTGGCCAACACCCTGGGCCGCATGGACTGTATCCTCGTCCGTCCCGATGGCAGTTTCGAGGGTGCCTCCGACCCACGGGCCGACAACACGGCAATAGGATATTAGCGAACGGGCGGTTTGGATGGCTATACCCAGCCGAACCGTTCCAGCAACCGCTCTTTGTATTGACCAACGGGGCCACCGTAATACTGGCCCCGTTGGTCAATACAACGTAGGTCCCTTCGCCTTTGACCATGCGTTTGATGTGGTCCAGATTCACCACGTACTGCCGGTGAATACGCAGGAAGTTTCGGGTTTCGAGCATCTCCTGCACATCGCCCAGGGTTTTGGAAATGAGGTATTTCTCACCCGTTTCCAGCACAAAGTTGGTGTAATTACTGTCTGATTCGGCGTACAGAATCTGGCTCGTTTCCACAATCGTCAGGCCGTGAGCGTGAGGCAGGGCCATTTTGCCTGGTAAGGCAGCCCCCACTGCCTGGCGCCGGGGCCGCATACCAGCCCCGCAGCAAATCCAACTGGGCCGACCATGCCTGGGGCGGCACCGATTGCGTGGCTTGTTCGGCCCGCTTCATGGCATTCACCAGATCGACCGTATCAACGGGTTTCAAGAGGTAGTCGAGGGCCGAAAATCGAAACGCCCGGATGGCATACTGGTCGTAAGCGGTAACGAACACGATCTGAAACGGCACCTCGCCCAACTGTTCCAGCAACTGAAAGCCGTTGAGCATGGGCATCTCGATGTCCAGAAAAACCAATGCGGGCCGCAGGGACTTCAAGGCCACCAGAGCCGAGGGGCTGTCGGTAAATTGCCCGACAATTTCAACCTGTGGGCAGTGCCGGGCGAGTTGCAGGGCCAACAACTTCACGTTGTCAGGTTCGTCGTCGATGATGATGGTTCGCATAATTTTCAGTGAGCGAATGAGTGAGTGATTAGGCTACCGCATCCATTCACTCAATCACATTTAGATGGGTATCGTCAGCACCACTTCCGTGCCGACGGGTTGGCCGGTTGGGTCGGTTAGGTCGTGAACGCTGACTTCGGTTTGGATGGAAAAGTGGCGGCTAATGAGTGAGATTCGCTCGGAGGTCATTTTCATGCCAAACGATTTGGCGTGATTGGCCGACTTACTCTTGAGTTGGGCGGCCCGTTGGCGGCCAATGCCATCGTCGGTGATCGTTACCAGTAGGGTGTCGTCCTGCGGTTGAGCCACCCGCACCCGGATGGTGCCGCCTTCGGGCTTGTGCATGAGGCCGTGCCAGATCGCGTTTTCTACGTAAGGCTGAATCAGCAGGGGTGGAATGGTGGTGAATTGCGCGTCGATTTCGGGGTCAACGGCAATCATAAACTGCACTTTCTGTTTGAACCGCATGGCTTCGAGTTCGATGTAAAGCTGAAGCGCTTCGAGTTCGTTATAGAGCGTAACGCGCTCGGCGCGGGAGTTTTCGAGCACCAGCCGGATCAGTCGGGCAAACTTGGTGAGGTAATCGGCGGCCCGGTCGGTATCGTTTTGCAGGGTGTAGAGTTTAATGGAGTTGAGGCAATTGAAAATAAAGTGCGGGTTCATCTGCGAGCGGAGGGCGGTCATCTCGGTTTCGGCCATATGCCGGTCGAAGATATCCTGTGCCTGTTGCAGATGTTGGGATTCGAGCAGGCGGCTCTGCGCCTGAATTTCCTCCGTTCGCTGGGTCAGTTGGGTTTCCAGATCGAGGGTGTACTGCTGTTAAATATGGTTCTTTTCTACTTCGATCAGGCGGTTTCGGTAGGCTAAGGCCATCAGAAAAAAGAAGTTCTCGCTTAAGAACCCAAGGCCGTAGAGAAAGGGCGTGAAGTTGACCCGAATCTGTTGGACTGCATCGCCGGTTTCGAGTCGCTGGTTAAGAAACGCACTGAAAAAGCCCGTAACAAGCAGGCAGACCATGCCGCCAAGGAGATACCGCCTAAATGGGCTATCACTACGGAAGGTGCTGACAAACAGCAGCAATCCGGCCAGCACAAACGTGACGTTCTGGTGCGTATAGGGCCAGCTGACGCTAAAAAGCAAGCCATAAAAATACTCGTAGATATGAACAACTTCCTGCACAACCAGCACCGCTACCAGAAATTGCAGGGGCAGCCAGGTTTTGGGGAAGCCAACAGGCAGGTCGATAAACCGGGCAATGAACAGAATATAAACGATCGTAAGCGTACTGGCCAGGTTGGCCGTGATCGAATGCACCTGTAGGGGCAAACCGAGACCCAGCCGGTAATTGGTATTCCAGACCACAAAAAGAGACCCCAGCAAGCAAAAAATGGCGTGGTACAGAAATATCCTGTCGCGATTGAAGGCATACTGCGAAAACGCAAAAAGGCTCATAAACAGCAACCCGACAACCAGCCCCAGTAATCCGAGTGTGAGCCAGCGGTTGAGATACATATAGTCGGCAAACCACATTTTCAGACTCACGGGCGTGTGGAGTGTGGCCACAATCGGATCTACGACTCGGACTAAGTTGGTGATTTTAAGGTAGTAGGTGCTGGTTTGACGGGGAGGCACCCGCAGCCGAATGGGTTGCCACTGCCGCAGATTATAGGGTATTAAATACGTACCCGTTCGCTGCAAACGGATGCCCCGGATAGAGTACAGGTCAATGATTCCCTGCCGCCCTGCATTAAATAGCACTTCGGCTGTTTGGGATTGACTGATGTTCTGTATCTGAAAAGACAGCCAGGTTATGATAGCCGAGTGGTCTGAAATAATACTCAGGTCAGGCTGGTGTTGACCAAAAGGCCGGAACCGCTGCTGCCTGATGGTGGCAACCGGCAAGCCAATACAATCTTCGTAAAAGACGTACATGGCTATCCGTTCGCCGTTGGCTCACTCGCTCATCAATTCGGTCGTTCACGCAAAAATCCGACCATTCACGCAATAGTTGTTGATACCCTGTTGCCTTACCAGTAGGTTTGTGCGACTAAATACGTGATTGAACCCCATTCGGGAAGCCAACTCAAACCCATCTGCTAATTTTTATGAACCGATTTCTTCGCATTCTCAAATGGACTGGCATTACCCTCGTCAGCATCATTATCCTGGCTGTTGCCGCCGTGTATGGTATCAGCGAGTACCGCACCGCACCTACGACGTGCCGCTGACGGCCATTGCCGTGCCGCACGATTCGGTCTCGCTGGCCGAGGGGCAGCGGTTGGTGGGCGTGTATCACTGCGCTTCGTGCCACGCCAGCAAGTATGAAGGTCGTGAGTTTTTGAATGTGCCGAACGTGGCCCGACTCATTGCCCCCAACCTAACGGCCAAACTTCCTGATTATTCCGATGCCGAACTGGTGCGGCTGGTGCGCCACGCCGTAAAACGTGACGGGTCGAACGCCTGGATGTTTGCTTCAGGGATGTATACCCCCATTACCGACGCTGACCTCGGCAAGATGATTGGCTACCTCCGCACACTCAAACCCGTGCAAGGGCCTGACCTCGGCAGCAATTCATACGGCCCCATTGGCCGGGCACTGGTGGTGGCCGGGCAGTTTCCGATCATGGCCGAAGCCATCGACCACACAACGGTATCTCCGTTGGGACAGGACACCACGCTGGTGGGTCGGGGTAAGTACCTGACGATGACCGCCTGTAGTGGCTGTCACGGTGGCCCCGAACTGAAAGGCGACCCCGACCCACACATGAAGTCGCCCGCGCTGATTATTGCCACGGCCTACAAGCCCGATGCATTCCGGCATTTCCTGCAAACGGGCGAAGGTGGATTAACTAAAAAAGACTGCGGAATGATGTCGGTAATGTGCCGGGAGCATTTCAACAATCTCACCGACCGCGAATCCGACGCGATCTATGCGTATTTGCAAACGTTGCCGAATGGGCAGGTGGCAAGTAAATGATGAAATCAATGTTTAACCAAATCCAATTCAATGAAAACCAATCAATTAGTCAGACTCGCAGCCGGATGTTTCGCACTGCTTTCGTTCGCAATCAGTTGTAAATCGACCGATCCCGTCGCGCCTAATCCCGGCGTGCCTAACTACAAGGGGACCGAACAAACGTTGGGTAATGGCAAGGTCTATACCTGGGCCAAGTTCTCAGCCGACAACAAGCCCACGTCAATCGGTATCACCTTCACCAAGGGCGCGCTGGAGAATCTGGCTCACGGCTCACCGACAGAAATAGTGGTGCCATTTGCGGCCGACGTGTTTGGTAAAACGCCTTTTGACCACGTTTTCCTGAGCTTTTCGCACTCAGGACACGAGCCTCCGGGGATTTATGACGTGGCCCACTTCGACTTGCACTTCATGACCCAGCCCTCAGCCGAACGTGCCGCCATTCCGCCGTATTCACCCGCAACAGCCGCCAAGTTCGACAACGTACCCCCGTTGGGCATCATGCCGATACCATATTTCAAGCTACCGGCGGGTGTGCCGGGTATGGGCGCGCACTGGGCCAACCCAACCTCGCCCGAACTGAACGGAGCCAAGTTTACCGAAACCTTCATCATGGGGTCGTATAACGGCAAACTCACGTTCTATGAGCCGATGATTACGCTGGAGTTGCTGAACTCGAAACCAAACATCACCAAAGCGGCTCCCATCCCGGCCAAGTTTGCCAAACCGGGCTATCTCCCGACGAAATACAGCATCAAGCAAGTCGGCGACAACATTGAGGTGAGCCTCGATGAACTGATAATGATGCAATAAGAATGTTTTGTTTGGCGTGGGTTCAACCTGCGCCAAACAAAAGCTAAACCAATGAAAACCAAACCAATGAAAACCATTCTCCTTTTCCTTGCCGGCTCAGCCGCTGCGCTCATGGCAACCCCAACCATCGTTCGTGCCCAATCGGCAGACGAGACCCAGATCAAAGCCGTAGTCGAACGCGAAACCACTGCCTGGGGCAACCGTGATGCGGCTGCGATGGCCGACTGCTGGGCCAATGTGAAAGAAGCGGGCCAACTCGTGACGCTGCAGGACGGCAAAGGCACCGTTATGTCGAACCACAACACCAAGATGGACTTGCCCATAGCCATCAAAACGATGGTAGCCAGCATGGGGCCAGCCAGCAAAGAGACCTTCCAGAACACCGATTACCAGATTCGGGTAAACGGCAATGCGGCTTTCGCCCAATACGAGCAGGTGGTAACGGCGGCTGATGGCACGAAGCAGTACGCCCACGAAACGCGGTATCTGGAGAAGTTCGACGAGAAATGGAAGATTGTCCACGTCGGAGCGGCTTTTTACACGCCAGCGAAGTAGAGACGCATACTTGCGTCTTAGATGCCGGATGGTACGCTATTATAATCCGTTCATTGGCACACCATCCAGCGGTGAGACGCAAATATGCCGGTCTGCCGGTGCGGTCTCTACA
>JAJAYX010000238.1 GCA_026785985.1 Rudanella sp.
GCATAGCGGTGCATTATGAAGTGTCGCGCCGGTTTGATGTTGGCCTCGATTTTCGCGTCAATCACGTGAACACCGAACGCCTTGATGCTACCATCGGCGGGGTGACTTCCAGCGTGTTCGACCGGACTGGCAGCCGGGGCAGTTTCGACGGAACCGATTTGAAACAGGGCGAATCGGCCAAAGATAAATTCGGTTACGGGGCCATTGTGCTGACCTACAAACTGGGAGCAGCACCAGCCCGTGTACGAAAAGAGAACAATAAATTTCAGTACGACAACCGGGCAGGCAAGTATCACCTCCGCTGGACCGACCCTAAATTATTCGAGAAGCCGCCCGTGGTGGTGTCAATGGCCCAAATCGACTCGGTGGCCAAGGCTAACCGCCCCGGCGATATCGACCCCCGGTTAATAATGGATACCGACCGCGATGGCGTATCCGATTATTTCGATAAGCAACCGCAAACCCCTTCCGGAAGTGTGGTTTCAGGGTCCGGCGAGTCCATTGATTTTGACCAGTATGTGACGGTGGCACTCCCCCAAATGGCCTGCGCAGAGATCTTCGCCAATATTCAGTTCGACACCGACAAGGCGGAGGTGAAACCACAATATTACGAAACGCTCGACCGGGTGGTTGCCCTAATGAACAAGACCCAATGCCGCCTGCAACTGTCTGGTCATGCCGATCAGCGGGCCTCCGACCGGTATAACATGGCCCTCTCTCGCCGACGGGTCGAAGCGGTACGCCAATACATGATTCGGGCGGGCCTAACCGAACCCAGTCGCCTGTTGACCGATTATTTTGGAGCCCTTAAACCCATTGACGACGACTCGCCAACCGGCTTGTTTCGTAACCGGCGGGTGGAGTTGAAACTGATTCCCTAGGGCGTTATCATTAAATGGTCATTAATTGTCACTTCTATTTGTTTGTTGCCCTCTGTTTGTGTGCAATGAATGAGTAGTATTGGCAATTAATGGCCGTTTTGCTTCGCAGAATTTGGAATCTTATCTTGTTGACGATCAACTAGCTGAAATTGAATCCCGGCCGGTTTGGTCTACCCTTTGGAATCATCGGAATCAGTTGTTTTTGTGGGCCGCAATCGGGGCGTTTACCGGCCTGATTGCGGGCTTCGTTCTGCCTGCCCAATATACCTCAACAACCAGCTTATTGCCCGAACTACAGGAGAATCAGGCTATGAATCTCAAATCCGTTCAGGAACTAGCCGAGTCAATTGGGCTTGATTTCGATGCCGGACCACAAGTGGAAGCCGTTCGCCCCGATCTGTACCCTGACATTCTGGAATCGGCACCGTTCGCGCTGTCGATGCTGCACCACCCGGTAACACTCCGCACCAAACAGCACCTGCCACTTCACCAATTGCTCACCGAATCAGCCTGGCCCTTCCGGGCCGATTCGGTTACGAAACTCCCCCGCCCCACCGAGCAGCCCATCCGGCTAACCACCTCACAACGAGAATTGGTTGACGAACTAAAATTGCTCATAAAAGCCCATTTAGACCCAAAAACGGGCATTATGACCATCTCGGCGCATATGCCCGACCCCGAAGTGGCCGCTCAGGTGGTGCAGTTTTCGGCCAATTATTTGCAAGCATTTGTTCGGGCCTATCGCACTGACAAAGCCCGCGAGAATGAACAGTTTGTGCGTGGTCAACTGGAAGAAGCCCGCCAACACGCCTATCAGTTGGAGCAGGCTATGCTGGCCCATCAGGACGAAACACGTTTCCTGTCGCTTCCCTCGGCAAGCCTGCCAAATAGACGATTGTCAAGTCAGTATGAAGCCGCCAACGCACTTTTTGGGGAATTGAAACGCGAACTCGCTAAAGCCAACCTACGAGTACAGACTATTGCGCCCGTGTTCAAAGTGCTGGAACCAGCGCAGGTGCCCGACCGGAAATCGTCGCCCCGGCGTGTTTGGCTGGTTTTGGCGGGGGCTGTGTCGGGTTTGGCGCTTGGTGTGCTATACCGGTTGATCCGAAGCGGTATCTTTGTGCCCGTATGACCCATCCCACAATTGCCATAATCGGTCTCGGATACGTTGGCCTGCCGTTGGCCGTTGCATTTGGCAAACAATACGCCGTGCTTGGTTTCGACACGAACCCCGACCGCATTGCCGACCTTCGCCGGGGCCACGACCGAACCCATAGCCTGACCGCTGACCAATTAGCCGAAGCCACCCAACTGACCCTAAGCAGCAATCCCGACGATTTGCGCTCCTGCACGGTTTATATTGTCACTGTCCCCTCTCCCATCGACGCGCACCGGAAGCCCGATCTGACTCCCATTCTGACCGCCAGCCAAACCGTTGGAAGGGTGCTAAAACCCGGCAATGTGGTGGTTTATGAATCGACTGTTTTTCCGGGATGTACTGAAGATGAGTGTATTCCGGTGCTGGAACGGGAATCGGGTTTACGGTTTAACGAGGATTTTTTCTGTGGCTACTCCCCCGAACGAATCAACCCCGGCGACCGCACCCACACCCTCGAAACGATCCGCAAAATCACGGCCGGCTCCACTCCCGACACCGCCGATTTTGTGGATAAACTTTATGCGTCCATCATTCCGGCAGGCACCTACCGCGCTCCCTCCATTCGGGTGGCCGAGGCTGCCAAAGTGATCGAAAACTGCCAGCGCGACATTAATATCGCCTTCGTAAATGAACTGGCCCTGATCTTTGACCGCATGGGTTTAGACACCAACGCCGTGCTGGAAGCGGCTGGCACCAAGTGGAATTTTCTGCCGTTTCGGCCCGGTTTGGTGGGGGGGCATTGCATTGGTGTAGACCCGTATTACCTCACCCACAAAGCCGAATCGCTGGGGTATCATCCGCAGGTTATTCTGGCTGGTCGGCGCATCAACGACAATATGGGCGCGTTTGTGGCGGGCAAAGTGGTGAAATTGCTAACCCGGCACGGGAAGCCTGTTAACGGCTCGCGGGCCTTGATTTTGGGACTAACGTTCAAAGAAAATTGTGCCGATATTCGCAACTCGCGGGTGCTGGACGTAATCCGGGAATTGAACGAGTTTGGCGTTTCAACGGAGGTGTATGACCCACTGGCCGATGCCACCGAAGTACGGGCCATGTATGGTCTGAGCCTGCTTCCTTCGCTGGAAAACGTGATTCGCTACGACGCTGTCGTATTAGCAGTGGCGCATAACACATTCATAGACAATGATTTTCAGGCTAAGATCCGAGAATTAGGCGATCTGGTTTATGATGTAAAAGGATGCTTACCCGATGAACTGGCCGATGGAAGACTATAAAATTCTGGTCACGGGCGGGGCAGGTTTTATCGGCTCTCATATTGTGGATGCCCTGCTGGCTCGTGGGGCAACCCTGGTGCGAGTGCTTGACGATTTCAGCACCGGGCAACGAGCCAATCTGAGCCACCATGCCAATGACCCACGGCTCGACATTTGGGAGGGCAGCATCACTGATGCGGCTACCTGTGTCCAGGCCTGTGTGGGGATCACCCACGTATCGTATCAGGCCGCTTTGGGGTCGGTGCCGCGCTCATTGGTGGAGCCGGAACGGTTTATGGCGGTTAATGTGGTCGGCTTTTCTAATGTGTTGGAAGCGGCCCGGAAAGCGGGAGTTCGGCGGGTGGTGTTTGCCTCGTCGAGTTCGGTGTATGGTGATGAACCCAGCCTGCCCAAAGTGGAAGACAGTATTGGCAAACCGCTGTCGCCCTATGCCCTTACCAAGCAAATCAACGAGCAACAAGCTGCCCTCTGGCAACGGCTTTATGATCTGGAAACCATTGGCTTACGCTATTTCAATGTGTTTGGGCCTCGCCAACGGTCTGATGGTTCTTATGCGGCTATTCTGCCCCGAATGCTGGCAGCGGCCCGTCGCGGAGAAGCCCCTACCCTCTTCGGCGATGGCGAACAAACCCGCGACTTTACCTTTGTGACAAACGTTGTGCAGGCCAATCTCCTGGCTCTGACCACCCAAGACCCGGATGCCATCGGGCAGGTTTTCAACGTAGCAACGGGCCATCAAATTTCCCTCAACGCAGCCTGGGCTATTAGTCAACGGCTCGCCGGAGTTTCACTTCCGGCTACTTATGCCCCCGAACGCCCCGGCGATATTCGGCATAGTTTAGCCAATATTGGCAAGGCACAACGGTTGCTGGGGTATGAGGTTGAGGTGGGGTTCGAGGAGGGTATTATCCGTACCATTCCTCTCGTATTTCAATAATAATCTGCTCGATCCGGGCTACATCAGGCTCATCGGGTAACGAACTTCGTTGGGCAAGCTCGTCAATTCCAGCCACTTTTTGTTCAGCGCGGGCAATCAGTTCGTCGTATTCAAACGCGCCGGAACGGATTTTGAGCAGTTCGGCCCGGTTTGGCCGACGGACAATAACCTCCCCCGTTGCCAGAATTTCGGCGGCCATGTCGAGCAGTCGAAACGTGTGCATCATGTTTTTGGCATCGTAGTTTTTGCCATGTTCGAGACGGTCGGCCGTTGCCGGGTTCTGATACCGGGTATCGTTGCGCTTTTCCACCCATTCCCAATATTGCCGGTAGTCTTTGCAATGGCTCGAATACCCGTCGTGATTTACGTACACATAGGCCACCGGTGCTTCCCCTTCCGGAACGCTGCTTACCGACACTTCCGTTACATCGTTGCCGGGTTGCACAATGCCCCGGTAGCCCAACGTGGCCAGTTTGTCGTAGAACAAGGCATAGGTATCGCGGGCGTGGGCAACGCTTACCAAGCCGCAACGCGCCGATACCCAGCCCCGCTTTTCGAGCCAGTCAGCCAGGGGTTGGCTCCCCTGACCTACCAGCACATAACAAAATTGCAACAGCGATTTGCGCTCCTTCGCCATCGGGTTCATGATCTTCTTGTTCAGCCCCCGCGCCTTTTTGATCTGGCTGATGGCGTACCCTGCAAACGAATCCCGGCAGAGTTTCGACAGAAACAAATCGGGGGTTAGCCGATCCATGAGCGGGTGGCGGTGCAACACGCAATCGGCTGGCGCACAGAGCAATTCGAGCATATTGGGGTTATTTTTAGCCAACAGCTCGGCAAACCGGCGCAATTCATAAAACACCACATCGTTGGTGCGGTCGTGTACCTGATCCACATAGCCAAAACCAAACAGCTCGCGTTGGGGCACGGCAAACACCCCCCGAATATCCGTATCAGACTGGGGCGTATCGGTGCCATAGGCGCGGCTCCCGCTGATGCACTCAAACAGAATCAGCTTGCGTGAATGAAGGTCGTTGATGGTCATTTTGGCCCCATTCTAATTGCTCCGTCCAGGCGGATTACCTCACCGTTGAGCATGGGGTTTTCAACAATGCTTTTGGCTAACAGCGCGTACTCCGCCGGGCGGCCCAAGCGGGACGGAAACGGCACTTGCTGCCCCAGCGACAGCCGGGCTTCTTCGGGCAAACTCGCCATCAACGGAGTCTCGAATAGGCCAGGCGCAATGGTCATCACCCGAATGCCAGAGCGCGACAGGTCGCGGGCAATGGGCAGAGTCATGCCGACAATACCGCCTTTCGAGGCCGAATAAGCCGCCTGTCCCATCTGCCCGTCATAGGCCGCAACGGAGGCTGTGTTGATGATAACACCCCGTTCGCCGTCATCGTTGGTTGTATTTTGTTCCATTGCGAAAGCAGCCAGCCGAATCACATTGAACGTACCAATCAGATTGACCATGATTACCTTACGAAATACGTCGAGCGAATGCGGGCCATAGGTGCCACCTACTTTGCCAATGGTTTTGCGGGCTTCGGCAATCCCGGCGCAACTCACGGCCATGTGCAACCCGCCAAACGTATTGACAGCCAGATTAATAGCTGCCTGCACATCGGCTTCCTCAGAAACATCAGTCCGAATAAACCGGACACGTTCGCCCAGTTCAGCGGCTAAGGCTTCGCCCCGTTCGGCGTTCAAATCGAGAATAACGACGTTAGCACCCTGCTCGTGAAATAGACGTGCCGTTGCCTCGCCCAGGCCCGACGCGCCCCCGGTTATGAGGGCCGTTTTGTTGATGAAATCCATAAAATCAGGTCAATAAGAGTGTTATTTCACGGGTACAAACAAGACCGCATCGGCCACCATTGGGGTTGGGCTTCCGTTTATGAGTTTCAGCGAAACCGACTCACTCAAGCTATGCTCACCCAGGCTAATCCAGTCGTTATTTTGTTGTTGCTGATTGACACGAACCGCTTTACGGCTTTTACCCGTAAAAAGTTGTGCCGTTACCCTGGCCGATTTGTCGGTTTGAACCCCAATTTCATCAGGGTTGCCGCCCCCACCCTGCCAAAGCGGATTATACACATAAACGGTGTATTTGCCCGGCCTCATATTGGTTGCCTTGAAAGTGATGCCTGCCTCCTGCCCGGCTTGAGCCACCATCAGGGAAGTTCCGTATTTCCCGCCCGTTTTCAGCCGTTCCCAGGTTCCGGTAGTGGTCACACGCCCAACATCGTCATTATCGATCAGCACTTCGGGGGCGCGACCGTCCAGCAGGGGGTCGTTGGCTAAACGAGCTTGTAGTTTTTTGATGTCGATGTCCTGCACGGCCACGTTTTCGTCGATGGCGTGGCAGGCGGCCAACGCTGCTGACTGAGCCAACACCATAAACACCGGCTCCATCCTGATTGACCCGTAGGCAATATGGCTGGCCGACAAACATACCGGCACTAACAGATTCGTACACTCGTTTCTCTTCGGCACCAATGAGCGGTAACTGACCGGGTACGGTGGAAAGCCGCCCACCTGCACGTCACCCTCGTTTTTCACCATCATTTTGCCGTCCTTTTCCACCACTACACGCTGGCAATTATGCGAATCCGTCGTGTAAGCCGCCATGCCGACCCCGTCTGTCACAACGGTTTTGCCCTCGCAGTTGGCTTGCGTCATCACATACTCACCCACCAGCCGGCGGGCTTCACGAATGTAAAGCTGATGCGAAAAGTTGCCGTTGTCGGCATATTCGTCTTTCGGATACCCCCATTTCAACATCTCGTCGCGGAGGTGTTTGGGCATCCGGGGGTCATGACCAATGAAGTAAAACAGCCCTTTCGTGTAGGTTTCGTGGTTGCGGATAATCTCGGCCCGGCGTTTGGGGTCAGCATTCGGATAGTCGAAATTGGCCCCAATCATATCCGTGGAGAGGCCCCCGCAGTTGTTGATGTCCGTTTTGCGGTTGGGCATCATCACGAAATGCATCAGATTCCAGGTCAGTTCTTTGGGTTCTTTTTGGGCGATTTGCCGCAGCAGCAGTTCGTATTTCGTGGAGTCGTAGCCGTCGGGGCGGGTAATGGGAATACGGTTGGCAGGGTCGTCGGTGAGGCACATCCGGTAGTTATACGCCTGCACCGAGAGGTCGCCCGTACCGTTTGGCTTGAGTTTGGCATCGCTAACGCCATAAATCAGGCCGCTTTCGGGCTTTCCGGGGATTTTGTACGGGTCAACACCATCGGGAAACTGGTGTTTATCGAGCAGTTGAACGCCATTCCAGGTTTCGCCATATTGTGAGTTATCCTCACGACCAACCGTAAAACTAACAGGTGCATTGGTGGCCATTAGATCGCCCTCGTAGGAGCAATCAATAAACTGCTTGGCTTCTATTGTTCGGGTTTCGGGGGTTGCTCCAACCGATTCAATAGTTATGGACTGTAGCCGTAGTTGGTTTAGGTCATAAAGGTAATTGAGCGGCTTTATGCGCCAGCCCCGTAGCACCGGCACCCCTGCATCTTTCACATACTGCTCGAACAGGTTTTCGGCTACGTGCGGCTCAAACGTCCATTGTTCCAATCGCCCGTAATGCTTGCCGACATTCCGGTAGAAATCGCGCGCCAGGCCCGTAATGGCGAATTTATTGCCAATATCGGTTGCCCCCAAGCCCCCCGATGAGAGGCCACCGAGGTGTTTCGACGGTTCGATCAGGACCACTGTTTTTCCGGCGCGTTTGGCCGTAACAGCCGCCATCACCCCCGCCGACGTGCCACCATACACGCAGATGTCGTAGGATTGGGAGAAAACGGGAACGGAAAACAGAAGGAGGAGGATAGTTTTCATGCGGTGTTTGCGTTTAAAGCAACTGAATCAATTCCTGCCAATGCCGAATATCATGGGTGGCCTGCACTTCCACCACTTCGCCTTTAGGGTTATAGAAAACAGTGTCTAAACCAACGGCCTGTGCGCCCTGAATGTCGGCTTCGTGGTTATCACCAATCATCAGGCTTTCCTGCACCTTGGCCCCGGCAATAGTAAGCGAGAATTCAAAAATGCGCGGATCAGGCTTTTTATACCCTCCCGATTTTTCGTTCGTGACCACGTGGATAAAGTAATGCGCAATGTCGGAACTGGCTAATTTCAGCGCCTGAATATCATCGAAACCATTCGTGATAATGTGCATTTGGTAGCGTCCGTGCAGGTGATTGAGCAGATCGCGGGCGGCATCGGTCAGGTGTGCCTTTCGGGGAAGCAAACGCAGATACCCCTCATTCAGGTCGGGGAAGCCGGTGATGTCGTCAAGACCTAACGCGCTCAGAACCATCGGAAAACGATTTTCGCGAATGTAGGCGTGGGTAAGTTCGTTGAGGTCGAAAGCTCGCCAGAGTTTCCGGTTCACCTCAATAAACTTCTCGCTGAAGGCCTCCGCCGACGGAATCCCCAACTCCACCAGCCGGTGCTCCTCATACAATTCTGCTATCGACTCCGCCGAGTTCCGGTCAAAGTCCCATAGTGTATGGTCGAGGTCGAAGAAAAGGTGTTTATACATCCAACTTCAGGCGTTCCACCACCTCATCTCCCACCAAATGTTTCTCCACAATTTCGGCAACATCGGATAGCTGCACGTTGCCGTAATAGGTTCCTTCGGGATAAACCACCATGGTGGGGCCAAAGCCACAGGCATCAAGGCAACCTGTACCTTGCGTCCGAATATTTTTTTGCAGTCCGCGAGCGGTCAATTCCTGTTTAAAAGCCTCCACTAAAGCCTTGCCGTGTTCGGTGCCGCAGCTTTTTTTGGGGGCATCTTTCTGATTCGTACAGATAAAAACGTGTTTCTGAAATTTCATTGCGTTGTTTCTTGCGATGTTGCTACGAAGGTAGCAGTCAACGGCAAGATAAAGAAGAATGTTGTTCCCATACCCAACTCGGAATACATCTCCAGCCGCCCCTGCATGGCCTCCGTGCGAGCCTGAATATTTCGCAAACCCATACTGGCCATCACCTTCGGTTCGGGCATTACATCGGCGGTCGGGCCGGTTTCCATCCCATGACCGTTATCTTTCACAATCATGTTCAGTTCCTTTTCAAATCGCCGAAACTGAATGGTTGCCCCCGTGGCCCCGGAGTGTTTCAGGATGTTGTTGCAGAGTTCGAGACAGATCGAATATAAATGAAACTCAACCCCTTTGTCCAGTCGTGGCAATTCGCCCACTTCAAGCTGAAACTGAACCGGTTGATTCTGATTAAGCTTCTCCAGCAATCGGTTCAGCGCATACCCTAATCCCTGCTTTTCCAGTTCGTCGGGTTGCATATTATGCGAGAGGTGTCTCACCTCGGCGTAGGCTTCTTTGGTCATGTGCAATAGGTTCTTATATACCTGTTGTTCGCGCTCGTTGAGGTGGCCTGGATTCAGGGCCGACAAACTCATGCGGATAGCCGAAATCAGCCCGCCGAGGTTGTCGTGCAGATCGGCGGCCACGCGCTTGCGTTCCTGGGTTTGCCCCTTCAATAAAGCCTCTTCAATTTCCCGATTTTTATCCCGAAGCTGTTGATTGGCCTGTTCGAGTTCGGTGGTTCGGCGTTGCACTTTATCTTCTAAACCCACGTTGAGCCGTTCAATTTGCGCCCGCTGTTTTCGAATCAGCCCGTTGCGCCAGTACAAAATCCCCACAAATACGAGCAACATAGCCAGACCACCCAGTAGCATAGCCCGCAGCAAATTCTGCCGTTCAATATCCCGGTTTAGAGCTGCAATACTGGCTCGTTGCTCCACCCGGCTCCGTTCGGCTTCGGCCCGCAGTGCTTTGGTTTCAAATTGCCGTTGCAACACCGTCATCTCTTCCACCTGTTTGCGGTTGGCCAGTGAATCACGAACAACAATAAACACCTCGTGCATGGCCAACGCACGTCCGGTTTGTCCGGTAGCCCGATAGGCCCGATACAAAACCGACGAGGCAATTTGCTGAATCCGGGCGTTCCCCCGCTTCCGGCCCACGGCCAGTGCCTGTTCGCCCAGTCGGATGGATTCGGGCAGGCGGTTCGTCAGAAAATAGCCTTCGGCCAGCCGCGCCCACACCGACGCTTTGCCCCCTTCGTCGCCCAACTGATTCCAGACATCCAGGGCTTCCTGGTAGATTGTTACAGCTTCGGGGTATTCTTTTTGGCTCAACAAAAAATCACCCAGTCGTTCGTCGGCATAAGCAATGTTAGCCTGGCTTTTTGTTTCAAACGCAATTTGTCGCGAGGCTTCAAACTGCTTTCGGGCTTCCCTGTGGCGGCCCTGCGCGTTATAAACTTCACCAATCTGGGTGGTTAACTGGGAGGTTAATAAGCGTTTGTTTCGGTTGGCGGGCAGTCGATAGGCGGGCAGCAGCGTCAAAGCTAACTGGTAGTTTATCAGCGCATTACCATACTCTTTCATGAGCAGATAAATATCGCCTATATTCATGTGAATTTGCCAGAAGGGGTAAATATCCGGTCTTTGTTTAGCGCAAAGAGTCGATGCTTTCTGGTTGAGCGAGAGGGCTGCCAGAAAATCATTGCGCACCATTCGGAGATAATATTCCTCCTGAATCAAGCCATACACCTGGTACAGATTATTCTGATACCGCCCGGCCTGCGCCGATAGTTTCCGGGCGTAGATGTAGCTACTATCGCGATGGGCCGTTCTGACTTGTTTAAATACACGGGTCAGAAATCGGAGGGCTTCTAAATGCAGCGTATCGTTCTGGGGAGATCGCGGGTTGGTTGCGGCCCGGTTCAGGGTAGCGTGGCCCACCCTCAGCAGGCTATCGACGTAGGCTCCCTCATTACGGCGGTCGTAATTAAATTCGGGCAATACGGTACGTTGAGCCAGGCTGGCAGGGGCAAAGGCCAGCCAGCCAATCAGAAATCCGATCAACCAACGTAAGTTCATAGTAAGCCTGAATTAACGTACTATCAATGGGTTAGGCCCAAATATAGCGAACAAGCCGGATTACTGAAACTGAAAAGCCGCTTACTTTCGTATATGTGCGTTCTGACTGCGTAACCACATGTCAACCAGCACTAAAGCGGCCATCGCTTCCACAATTGGAACGGCACGCGGCACCACACACGGATCGTGCCGGCCTTTCCCCGACACCGTTACAGACTGCCCATGCACATCCACGCTTTCCTGATCCTGCATGATCGTGGCGACGGGTTTGAACGCCACCCGAAAATAAATGTCTTCGCCATTACTAATCCCCCCCTGAATGCCCCCCGACAGATTGGTTCGGGTGCGAACGCGACCCCTGTCATCCGTATACATCGCGTCGTTATGCTCGGAACCATATTGCTCGGCCCCCGCAAAACCGCTGCCATATTCAAATCCTTTTACGGCGTTGATCCCCAGCATGGCTTTGCCGAGTTCGGCATGGAGCTTATCGAAAACGGGTTCGCCCCAGCCCGCCGGAACACCTGAGACCACGCAACTCACAATACCCCCAATAGAATCGCCTTTCTTGCGAGTTTCGTCAATGTAGGCATACATCTGTTCGGCCATGACGGGGTCGGGGCAACGCACAGCGTTCTCCTCGGCCAACGCCAGGTTGAGTTGTTGGTAGGGGGTTTCGAGCCGCATTTTCCCCACCGCCGACACATAAGCCTGCACCGAAATACCCAGCGTGTTGAGCAACATTTTAGCCACTGCCCCAGCCGCCACCCGTGCCGCCGTTTCCCGCGCCGACGAACGACCTCCACCCCGGTAATCGCGGGTTCCATATTTGGCCATGTAAGTATAATCGGCGTGCGAGGGCCTGAACTGTTCGGAAATATGGCCGTAGTCTTTGCTCCGTTGGTCAGTATTCCGAATCACCAGCGCAATGGGCGTTCCCTGGGTAATGCCCTCAAACACGCCCGACAATACCTCGAACTCGTCGGCCTCGCGCCGTTGGGTGGTTATCCGCGACTGACCGGGTTTGCGCCGGTCCAGTTCGTGCTGAATAAAATCGGTATCGAAAGGCAGGCCGGCCGGGCAACCGTCGATGGTAACCCCCAAAGCGGGGCCATGCGATTCGCCGAAGGTGGCAATTTTGAAAAGTGTTCCGTAGGTACTACTCATTTATTTCCGTAAAAACACAAAGATCATTCTGAGAATCATTAACACCAAAAGGACATTGGCCACGGCACGCGCCAAAACAGCCAGATTAAGCGGTTTTTCGGTACTGTCCATCAGGCTTAATCCATCATAGAGGGCATCGACTCCATTGGTTTTGGCC
>JAJAYX010000239.1 GCA_026785985.1 Rudanella sp.
ATATTACGCTATCATTTTGAATGCCCTAAATCAATGATAGTAAAGCACTACCTTGTTATAGACGACAAAGAAGCAGATGTTGAGTATCTGGTTAACTTACTCGATAAATTGTCGCTGTTTAAATTAGCCGCCCAAGCTTCGTCGCTTGATGTGGCCATCGCCATATTGGCTTCTCAGCGCGTAGATTTGATTTTTTTAGACATTCGTTTAGCCAATCAGTCGGGGCTAACCCTGCTAAAAGCTCACATAAACCTCCCGCCCGTTATCATTATCAGTGCATATCCCGAATATGCCGTCGATAGTTACGAGATTGGAAAAGCGGCCGATTACCTGCTAAAGCCTTACTCCGAGGAGCGGTTGCATATAGCCCTCTCGCGGGCACTACAGTACCAACCCAAAGTGAATCAGTTGGGCGATGTCAACGGTATTCTGCTGAAAATGGGTCGCAAAATCCAGCGGTTCAATTATCAGTCAATCAATTATGCCGAAGCGTTCGGCGTTTACTCCAAAGTTTATACTGATGATCAGGTACACGTTGTTAATGAGCGGCTTATTGCCCTAACCAATTTACTGCCCGACCGCTACTTCATTCGGGTCCATAAGTCCTATCTCATCAATATCAACAAAATCACCAGCTACGACCGGCACAACTTTTACTTAGGCAAGATCAAAATTCCGATTGGCATCTCGTACCGCCCCCGGCTCGAAGGGCTGTTGGCCGTGTTCGATACCGTCGGTGAATCGGAGGAATAAGTACATTGGAAAACACCCTGCCCCACTAAACACTTGCCACCCATGATAGCGACAGATAGCAGGCCATTTTGGCTCTCCCAACGTAGTAGCGGGTTGGGTGTTCTACTCTGTTTCGGTCTGTTGGCAACGGATGCCTTCGCGCAGTCGCCAGCCATTGGGCCACTCAAAGCAGACCTTGGCCAACCCCAGCCCGACTCGGTTCGGGCCAGTCGGTATCTGGCTTTAGGCGAAGCCTTTCTACAGTTCCAGTTCGATTCGTCCCTGCATTATTTTCGGCAAAGTATTGCCCTCTCCAAACGCGGAAACAAGTCACGGCTCCTGTCGCGGGGATACCTCAAATTAGGCTACGCGTACCTGCGTCAGGGCGCCGCGGCCCGGAGTTTACCAAACCTGCGGGAGGCTGAACGGCTCCAGTCCTCCCCTTCGCCCGACAGCACTCACCTGGAAATCCGGGTGCTGACGGCCATTGCTACCCGCAGCCAGGGCAATTACCCCAGGGGGCTTCAGCTTTGCCTCGGTATCCTGCGCGACTACGAGCTACCCCACGTCCCCTACTACCGGCAACTGGGCATGGCCTACACCGAATTGGGTGTCATTTATGATCACTTGCATCAGAACGATAAGGCGTTGGTGTACCACCGGAAACGACTTGCTTTTTCAAAGAAGGGGACTAATCGCCGTGATTTGTTGCTCGCTCACATAAATCTGGGCGCGTTTTATTCAAATATCCACCGCCTGACCGAGGCCGGGCAGCAGTATCAGTATGCCCTGACAATTGCCCGGCGGTATGGGTACACGGGTGATATCACGTCGATACTCACCAATCTGGGTGATCTCGCCAATCAGCGGCATCGGTTCGACGAAGCTATTTCGTATCACACCGAAAATGTACGGATGGCCAAACAGGCGGTTGAGTCGGAAGTGTTGGGCTGGAATCTGTTGATGTTAGCCAGGGACTATCAGGCCCTGCACCGCTATCCAACAGCTTTAGCCTACGTCAATCGGGCCATGGTTGTTTATCAAACCAGCCCATCCGCCGACGAATTCCAGCAGGCCCTGACCACGAAAGGGCAATTGCTGGTGCAGACCGGCCAGTACCGGCAGGCCCTGCGGGTTGTTCAGGAAGCGCAGGCGTTGAAAGACAGCCTGATGGGACTGGACAAACAGAAAGCCATTGCCGATGTCCAGGCCGCCTATGACCTGGAACGGAAACAAAGTCAGATCGCGCTCCTCAACAAAAACCTGCTGATCCAGAAACAGGCCGGCCAGACTATGCAACTCCAGTTGACACTGGCCCAACAGCAACGGCTGCTTTCGCTGATAGCCGCCCTGGGAATGGCTTTACTGCTGGTGCTGGGCTATTTTATCTACCGGAAACAACAGAAAGTAAAACGATTGCTTCAGCAGCAAACCGACGAAATTACCCGGCAGGCCAGCCAGTTAGCCGACCTCAACGGAATGAAAGACAAGCTGTTTTCGCTCATCAGCCACGATCTGCGCAGCCCCGTGGCTCACCTCAAACACAATTTTCGGGGCCTGCGGACCAATACCGACATGGCCCCCGCCCTGCAGGAACCTCTGGGACGATTGGAAAACCAGATCGACCGGGTGCTGGACCTGCTGACCAACCTCCTCGACTGGTCCTATAGCCAGCTTAAGGGCTTTCAGACCCACCTCCAGCCCATTGATCTGGCCGATACCATTGCCGAAACGCTGAGTCAGTTCGCCGATTCGCTGCGGCAAAAAAATATCGGATTAATCAATCAAATTCCGGAGAACGTACAGGTGCAGGCCGACAAACATCAGCTTCACTCGATTCTTCGCAATCTATTGAGCAATGCCATCAAGTTCACCCCATCGGGTGGTTTCATCCGGCTGGTAGTCCGCTTGAACGACGGGCAGGTCGAACTAATGGTTCAGGACACGGGCATCGGCATGAGCGAGGAGCAGTTGAGTCGGCTGGCCACCAACCCCCACGTTCGGGCCGGGACGCAGGACGAGCCTGGAACGGGGCTTGGCCTTCAGCTCTGCCGGGACTTGCTGGCTCGCCAGGGGAGCACACTGGTGGTAACGAGTCAAATTGACAAGGGAACCAAAGTCCGCATTCGAATGCCCGCAGCAGCCACTGTTCCCGAAGTTGCCATCGTACCAGTTTCGTTGGGGTAAACCAGCACGCTCGAAATGTAAATAACCACTCCTGAAATGCGTTTGATTTAGAAACTACACGAACAATGTGTTGAGTGACACAAATTTGCGCTTTGTTGACACGAACTGCTAACAAATCGCCAGCCGGTTTATTGCTTCATTCTATTGGTATCAACTATTCTCATTTTAAATGAATTCGTACGTTAAGGCACTGTGCGATGGGAGGAATTGTGGGTCACAACCTTATTATTTAGGAATCTTTATTTTTTATGACTAATTTCTTTTACACTTATGCCCAAAATTTTCATCCGCTATGCCTAAATTTTCATTTTGAATGAAATCTTACAACAGAACTACCAGCCATTTAACAAAAAATTGTGGAACGTTTTCGTGGAACATCTTGGAATATCCAAAACCATCCGGCATCTTTGACACTGCAACGTATCACTATCGATGGGCAAAGTCATTGCTGTCGCCAACCAAAAAGGGGGCGTCGGAAAAACAACCACGACAATCAATCTCGCGGCCAGTCTGGCCGCACTCGAATACCGAACCCTGATCGTCGATGCCGATCCTCAGGCGAACTCGACCTCCGGGCTGGGTTATAATCCGAAAGAAATCGAATACAGCATCTACGAATGTATGATCGAGGACATTCGGACACGCGACGCTATTCTGCAAACCGATTTCCCAAACCTCGATCTGCTCCCTTCCCACATTGACCTGGTGGGGGCCGAAATCGAGATGATTAACCTCAAAAGCCGCGAAGAACGGATGAAGGAGGCCCTCGAAGACGTTCGCCACGACTACGATTTTGTGGTGGTGGACTGCTCGCCTTCGCTGGGTCTGATCACCATCAACGCCCTCACGGCTGCTGATTCTGTTATCATCCCTGTGCAGTGTGAATACTTCGCACTGGAAGGCTTGGGCAAACTGCTGAATACAATCAAAATTATCCAGTCTCGGCTCAACACCGAACTGGCTATCGAGGGTATTCTACTGACGATGTACGACTTACGGGTTCGGTTGTCGAATCAGGTGGTGGGCGAAGTCACGACTCATTTTCAATCGATGGTGTTCAATACCATCATTCCGCGTAACATCCGCCTAAGCGAATCGCCCAGTTTTGGCGTACCGGCTCTGGCTCAGGATGCCGACAGTAAAGGAGCCATCAGTTACCTGAATCTGGCCCGCGAAATCTTAGTCAAAAACGGTATCATGCCCCAGGATATGGCGGTATAAAAAAAGGAGTGAGGAGATAGGACGGGCCCGCCCGTGCGGTGAGGAGGGCTGACGCGAGATGTTCATGTACCAACCCCTTCTTCTCACCGCATGGGCGGCCCCGTCCCACCTCCTCACTCCTATCTTCTCAAAGAAATGGATACATCGAACGCCAAAGTACCGAAACGAATGACGGGCCTGGGACGAGGATTGGGTGCCCTGTTGCATGACAGCGACGGTGGCGGTCGCCATCCTAAACCCTCGCCGTTTGAGTCTATCAATACCATGACCGAGATTAGTCTCGGTCAAATTGAAACAAACCCCTTTCAACCCCGAACCCGTTTCGACCAGGAAGCCCTGAACGAACTGGCCGACTCTATCCGCACCCAGGGCATTATTCAGCCCATTACGGTGCGGCAAATGGGTAGGGATCAATACCAATTGATTGCGGGTGAACGCCGGTTGCAAGCCTCCAAAATTGCCGGCCTCAGCCATATTCCCGCTTATGTTCGCACGGCCAACGACCAGCAAATGCTGGAACTGGCTCTTATCGAGAACATTCAGCGTGAAAACCTGAACTCGATGGAAATTGCCCTGAGCTATCAGCGGCTCATCACCGAGTGCAGTCTTAAACAGGAGGAATTGGGTGAGCGGGTTGGTAAAAACAGGACTACGGTGAATAACTACATCCGGTTGCTAAAACTCCCCCCCATTGTCCAGGCGTCGCTCCGCGACAATGTAATCTCAATGGGCCACGCCCGCGCCATCATCAACATCGACAAC
>JAJAYX010000240.1 GCA_026785985.1 Rudanella sp.
CTCTACTACTGCGTGACTGGAAGGTCTGTTATCCTAAGATGACAGACCTTCTTTTGTTTTGGAGGGAAAGCCTGTTTTACCCTGATGTTTTGGCAACTCAGGAACCGCCTAACTGTGTATTTAGGGCATAAAAAAAGCCTTCGATTGAAGGCTTTTGTGCACTCGTAGGGATTCGAACCCCAAACCTCCTGATCCGTAGTCAGGTGCTCTATCCAATTGAGCTACGAATGCGTAACACGCTTGTCCGTGTTGGGAGTGCAAAATTAGGCATAAATGCCGTAAATCCCAATCTGATGGCAAAAAATCTGTTAGTTGCCTGTAAAATTTGCTTTGCGTTTCATCAGAAAGGCTTCAATTCCCTCCATTGCATCGGCAGATCTACCGAGAGTATCCTGGCTATCAGCTTCTTGTTCGAGTTGGTGTTCTAAACTGCTGTATAAGGATTGATTTAGGACTTTTTTCATGACACCAATGGCCTTAGTTGGCGCTATGGCATAAGTATCCGCTATTTCATTCACGGCCTGATCTAAGGCTGAGGCTGGCACCACCCGGCTTACTAAGCCGATAGTAAGGGCTTCGGGGCCATAGACTCGGCGACCGGTGCTGCAAAGCTCAAACGCTTTTAAGGAGCCTACCAAACGAGGCAGGAAGAATGTGGAGCCTGCATCGGGCATTAGTCCAATATTGACAAAGATTTGACTGAAGTAGGCTTCTTCTGCAGCAATAATAACATCACAGGCTAAGGCTAATGAACAGCCCGCCCCGGTTGCAGCACCGTTTATACGGGCAATAACTGGCTTTTCGATATTACGAATGGCTATGATCATGGGGTGGTAGCCTTCGCGCAGCGATCTCCCTAACGAGAGTTGACCGTTTGCTGCCTGACCAATACCATCTTTTAAATCGGCACCCGAACAAAACGCTTTATCGCCGGCACCAGTGATGACAACGGCGCGAATGCCTGGGTCAGCTCCAGCTTGTTCGATAGCGGTTGTGATGTCTTTGATTAGGGCAGTGCTTAGGGCGTTATAAACTTGGGGGCGGTTAAGTGTGATGCGGCAGATAGCCCCTTCGACTTCGTAAAGTATATTGTCGTACATGGATCGCTGTGAAAAAAATAATAGTATGCAAGCATACGGTTTTTGCCGCAATAATAAAAGGGCGGACGCTCGTTTCTGCCTAAAAATGGCTCTATAGCAGGAACCAAACTGAGAGTATGCTGATAAAAATGCCCAGTAGCAACCCCATGTTGACCTGCATTAGGGTATGTGCATTAAGATGGAGTCGGGCACTCATGATAAGCCCGGCAAGGCCCATGAATAGGGCTAAGAAGAAAATCAGATCAGTTTCGCCACACTTGAGGGTTATGGCGATGAGCGTACCAAGAACTCCGCCAATGCCAACGCTGTGCGCACTTATTTTCCAGTATAACGAAATGATCCCGACTATCAGAATAGATAGGGTAATACTGCCCAGAAGTACGGTAATTTCGGGCGATGTTTCGGAGACCAACTGCATTCGGGTAGCAAAGAGAAAAGTCAGTGCCGAATAAATTATGCCGGTAACGAAATAGGGAAGCCGCCGATCAAGTCGGTTGTCTAAATAGAGGCTTGGAATATAGCCGCTTTTGAATAAATAGTAAATGAAAATAGACGGAATTCCGAACGTACCAACGGTGATCAGAACCAACAGACTACCCTTGAAACTAGCCGGAAAAGCATCTAAACCGAGCACGCCGGGTGCCTGAAAAAAGAGGATGCCGAACAATAAGGTCGGCATAAGTAAGGGATGAAATAAAAGAGAAAGCGAACGCGCCAGACGGGTATTCAATGAACAACAGAAGATGAGTAGTGGAGAATAAGTAGTTCCGCAAAGTTAACAGTTATCGGTTGGGATTGTTCATCGCTCATTAATACATTCTCTCAAAGTTGCTTCCGCAGCCGCGCCACCGGAATGTTTAGTTGTTCACGGTATTTGGCCACAGTTCGGCGGGCAATGTTATACCCCCTGTCGTTGAGCATTTTTTCCAGTTTATCGTCGGAAAGGGGGTTGAGTTTTGGCTCGTTGCCGATCAGGTCTTTCAGGATGTTTTTTACCTCACGGCTGCTAACATCTTCGCCCGAATCAGTTGAAATACCTTCCGAAAAAAAGTATTTGAGGGGATAAATGCCAAATTCGGTTTGGACGGATTTGCTGTTCGCCACTCGTGATACAGTAGATACGTCCATATCAATAATGGTAGCAATATCTTTCAGAATCATGGGGCGTAATTTTGATTCGTCGCCTGTCAGGAAAAAATCGAACTGAAACTTGACAATCGCGTTCATCGTTCGTAGCAAAGTTTGCTGACGTTGTTTGATGGCATCGATAAACCATTTGGCGGCATCGAGCCGTTGCTTGACGAAGGTGACTGTTTCTTTGAGTGCTTTATTGTTTTTGGTGCTTTTGTCATAGGTATCAAGCATGTCGGCAAATGACCGGCTGATTCGCAGTTCAGGGGCGTTCTTTGAGTTGAGTGTGAGTTCGAGTTTACCCCCGTTGTTGGTCAGGATGAAGTCGGGAATCAGGTATTGAGCTGTTCCTTCGCCCCCTTCCACAGAACCGGGTTTCGGATTCAGTTTGGTGATGATGTTAACAACCTGCTTCAGCGATTCATCGGAGATATTAAGTCGTCGCTGAATTTTGTCGAAGTGTTTCTTGGAGAATTCCTCGAAGAATTCGTCAATGATTTTTATGGCCAGCAGAATGTAAGGGTCTGTCTGATCCTTGCGTTTCAGTTGCAAAACGAGGCACTCCTGCAGGGTGCGGGCTGCAATGCCCGGCGGGTCGAATGTTTGAATACAGGAAAGGACTTCTTCTAATTCGGTGGCATCGGTGAAAACGCCCTGCGAGAAAGCAAGGTCATTGACAATAGCCTGCATGGAACGGCGGATGTAGCCGTCGCTTTCGATACTACCAATAAGCTGAAGGCCGACAACCCGCTGTTCGTCGGACAAGCGGAGGTAGCCAAACTGCTGCATGAGCGAATCCATCAGGCTCGACATGCTGGCCAAAGGCGATTCGCGCTCTTCTTCAGCGTAGTTGCCGTCGCCCTGCATTTTATAGCCGTTATAATCGTCATTACCGAGGTAACCATCAAGATCCAGATCATCATCGCGCGAGCGAGTTTCTTCGCCGTATTCTTCGTCGAAAGGGTCTTCGTTTGAAGGTTCGTCATAATCGTCGGCCCCTTCTTCGAGGGCCGGGTTGATTTCGAGTTCTTCTTCGATGCGTGTGTCCAGTTCAGCCGTAGGAATTTGCAGCAACTTAATGAACTGAATCTGTTGCGGAGACAGTTTCTGTTGGAGCGTTTGGTTTAGGCTTAACTTCTGCATGGGAAATCGGGTAGTAAAGTGAAACTGTATTGAGCAGAAGGGACTGTTTGAAGCCCCCTTGCAATTATCAGACCAATTTCACCTTAAATTTGCTTTGCGACAATAAAAAAATCAGAATTGGTGAGCAACATAGTGAATATTGATTGAATGGTACAATAAACAAAGGTAAAGAAAACCATATGTAATCATAGGTAAATAGTGGCTCTTTTTTGTAAACCATTGAAAATGTGAGATTTATGTAATAATAATATGAACGCTTAATCTTATAAACGATTCTGAGCACTTTGACCCCTAAATCAAGAATTTATGTGATGCACACCTATCAAATAAATAAGACAGGATACCATTTCCTAAACCTATTTTCGCAACAACTTTGTTAGTCAAACAAGACATTGGATAGATGATAAGCATTGCATTCAGACATTGGTTTGTAGAGACTACCTTAACCAGTACATTCGTGCAGAACAATGTCAGTACTCTACTTCACTCGTTTGTTTCTCACGATAATTAATGAAGCTACTTAAAGTTGCCGCCGGCGTATTGAATCAGACACCCCTTGCCTGGGATCACAACCGACAAAATATCATTCAGGCCATCGACGCGGCCCGGCAGCAGGGTGTAAGTTTGCTGGTGTTGCCCGAACTCTGCATTTCGGGTTACAATTGCGACGATATGTTTTTCGCGCAGAACACGATTGATCAATCCATTGCGTCGTTGCTGGACATTGTAACCCACACCGCCGACATGGTTGTGTCGGTGGGTTTGCCTCTGCGGCATAATAACCGAATTTACAACACCGCTTGCCTGATTGCCAACAAGCGGATTATGGGCTTTGCCGTGAAGCAATATTTACCACAAAACGGCATTCATTATGAACCACGCTGGTTTCAGCCCTGGTTGGCGTTTGTGCGCGACGAGATCAAGTTGGGAAGCCCGGCGCACGGGGGAGACTTTATGTATCCGTTTGGCGATGTGGTGTTCGATTTGTCGGGTGTTCGGATTGGGTTTGAAATTTGTGAGGATGCCTGGATTGCGAACCGGCCCGGCCGGACGTTGTTTGAGCGCGGAATCGACGTGATTTTGAACCCTTCGGCCAGCCATTTTTCGTTTAATAAGTCGGTTACGCGGGAACGGTTGGTGGTCGATGCGTCGCGGTCGTTCGGGGTTAGCTACATTTATACGAACCTGCTGGGCAACGAAGCCGGGCGGGCCATCTACGACGGCGACGCCATGGTGGCCTCCAATGGGGCCTTGCTGGTGTCGGGACCACGTTTGAGTTACGAAGATTTTCTGATTGTTCCGGCGGTGGTCGATGTAGAGTTGACGCGGCTGAATCAGGTGCAAAACCGGGGTAATCTGGCCCTTGCCTACGCAAACCTGCGCGTTACGGAGCGTTTCGACTGGCCGGAAGTTGCCCCTGTGAAGCCCTACGAGCCTACCCTGGAGTCGTGGGAGCGGGGTGGCTATATTCGGGAGGAGGAGTTTGCGCGGGCCGTGGCCCTGGGACTGTTCGACTATTTGCGGAAAAGCCGGTCACTGGGCTACGTACTGAGTTTGTCGGGCGGGGCCGATTCGTCGGCGATTGCCGCCACGGTGTTCCTGATGATTCGGATGGCGGCAGAGAATATTGGCATCGACGGGGTGAAAGCGAAGCTGCATTACATCAAGGCGATTCAGGCGTGTGAGACTGCCGAGGAGATGGTGGGTAAACTGCTGACAACGATGTACCAGGGAACACAAAACTCGTCGGACGATACGTTTAATTCGGCTAAAGAACTGGCAGAGAGTATTGGGGCCACGTTTCTGAACATTGATATTAACGGCTTAGTAGAAACCTATCGGGGCTTGATTGAGGGGCAGTTGGGCCGCAAACTATCGTGGGAAACCGATGATATTGCCCTGCAAAATATTCAGGCGCGGGTGCGTGCGCCATCCATCTGGATGATAGCCAATATCAACAATGCGCTGCTCTTGAGCACGTCGAACCGCTCGGAGGCCTCTGTCGGTTACGCCACGATGGACGGCGACACGGCGGGCAGCATTTCGCCGATTACGGGCATTGACAAGCATTTTTTGCGTGGTTGGCTTCGGTGGCTTGAAAACGTGGGTCTAAATATTGCCAGTACACCCTCGCCCGAAACAGCGATCCGGTTGGCGGGTTTGCATCGGGTCAACAGCCTGCAACCGACCGCCGAATTACGCCCGCTGGCTAACAAACAAACCGACGAGGATGATTTGATGCCCTTCGATGTACTGAACGCGATTGAGCAATTAGCCATCCGCGACAAGCAACCGCCCCTTGAGGTGCTGAAGGCTATTCAGCCGCGCTATGAGCAATATAGCCCCGAAAAATTGGTGCTATGGGTGGAGCGTTTTTTCCGGCTCTGGAGCCGCAACCAATGGAAACGTGAGCGATATGCGCCCTCGTTCCACCTCGACGACTACAGCCTTGACCCACGCACCTGGATGCGCTTCCCTATTTTGTCGGGCGGGTTCGACAAGGAAATTGGCGAGATGCAGGTTTGGGCAGCCTCGAAAGCGAATGGCAATGCCGGTATTGCCCGGAAGGCGCACGGAGGACGGGGTAAGATTGGGTTTTGAGAACATTACCGTACTTTTGTGCCTGTTAGTTAGCTAGTTAATCCTGTCGATGGTTCCATCTTTTTTTGATCAGTTCCGGCGTTCCGGGTCGAGTGTGGCCACGGGTGTTCCAGGCAAGTCGGAGGTTTTGAAAGTGCAATTGTGTTTCGATGATACGGGCTGTTACGTGCAGATTCTGAATGAGCGAAATGAGGTTGTCGATCCTGATTACCAGTCGTATAGTGGCTCTCTGCGGAATTTGTTGCGGGCCATGCAGCAACTGCGCGAACGAAGCGGGTTTGTGATCGACTGGGAAAACCCGTCGGCTCAGTTATACCTGCATCAGCACGATTACCTGCTCGATTATATCCGGCAGTGTGGCCTGGTAATCGACGAACGCAAACACCCGGTGCTGTTTAGCAACCTGACGGGTGACCTGCGCCTGCAAATCAAGCCAATTGTGAGGGAGTTGGTTGACCCCGGAAACACGGACGAAACGAACCCGATGCAGCGCGAAGCCGACTTATTCGATGCGGGTATCAAGCTGTTTGTGGAAGGCCGATATGAAGACGATTTTCTGCTCATTAACGAACGGTTTGCCCTGTCGGATGGGCGAGTGGTTGAACTGCCAGAAACGGGACCAGCTTTCAACCGGGTGGCCATGTTCGACACTACACTCCGCGTTGCCGACCTCACCAAATACCTGTCGCTGGCCCTGTCGTATGTGGAACACCTGAACGTTGAATACGACGATTATCAGTTGGTTCAAGCCACAACGGAGCCGATTATGGCCCAGCCCTGCCTGATTTTTGAGAAAATCGACGCTGACCAGTCGCTGTATATTCGGGTGACGCAACAACTCCCCCATACTGAAGCGGGCTTTCTGGACGAGTTCGATCTGTATCGCTACGCCGACCTGAACACGCTGGAGCGCACGATTTCGGTGCGGTTGGTGGAGCGGCAACCAATAGCGGTGTTGCTGGGGCAGGTCGAAAAATTGGTTGAAAAACACGCCGTTCGGGAGAAAGGAAAACGGAAATCGCAGGGGCAGTATATTGTGGAAGACAACCTGTTCATTCTGCCCGAAGACCTCGCCGGGCCGTTTATTTACGGGGAGTTGCCGAACCTGCTTGAGACGTTTCAGTTGTTCGGGGCCGAAAAACTCAAACAATACCGCGTTAGCACCCACGCCCCCCGGCTGAATCTGTCGCTGAGTCACGGAATTGATTTTCTGGAGGGCGATGCGACCGTGACTTTTGGCGATCAGGAATTGAGTTTATTGGATGTAATCCGTCAGTATAATCAGCAGCGGTACGTGCAGCTTTCCGACGGCACACACGGGTTGGTGAACGAAGCGTATATCCGCAAACTGGAACGGCTGTTTCAGAAGAGCAAAAAAGACAAAGTCCGGCTGTCGTTTTTCGATTTGCCGCTGGCCGAAGAACTCCTTGACGGGGCCGTTGCCGAGCGGACGTTCAAAAAATCGCGGGCGTTTTTTACCGAACTGAACGCCCTAAGCCGGAAAAAACCCAAAACAGCGACGGTGCAGGCCGTGCTCCGCCCGTATCAGCAACGCGGAGTGCAGTGGCTCGAACACCTCCACGAACACGGCTTGAACGGTTGTTTAGCCGACGACATGGGTCTTGGCAAAACGCTTCAGACCATCACGCTGCTGTCGCGGTTTTACCCCGGCGAAACCCGCCCAACGCTGGTGGTGATGCCCAAAAGTTTGTTGTTTAACTGGCAGAAAGAAGTGGATCGGTTCAACCCCGCTCTGACAACCTACACCTACTATGCCGACACCCGCGACCTGGACGAGGCTTGTAAGCATCACCTGATTTTTACGACGTATGCCCTGATGCGGAATGATATTGAGAAGTTTCGGGAGCGGGCTTACTTCTACGTGGTTCTGGATGAGTCGCAGAATATCAAGAATATGCAGGCGCAGGCAAGCCGGGCGGTGGTGTTGCTGGATGCCCAACACCGGCTGGCATTGAGCGGCACGCCCATCGAAAACAACCTCTCGGAGTTATACAGTTTATTTCGGTTTCTGAACCCGGCTATGTTTGGTACCGCCGAGCATTTCAATCAGCATTATCTCACGCCGATTCAGAAGCACAATGACCCCGATGTGGTGGATGAACTCCGCCGGAAAATTTACCCCTTTGTGCTGCGTCGGCTGAAGAAAAACGTGCTGAAAGAACTACCCGATAAGGTTGAGCAGGTGCTGTATATCGAGATGTCGGATGAGCAACGGCGGTTTTATGAACAGCGTCGGCGGTTTTACAAGGAAATGATTGACCGGCAGATTGCCGAGAAGGGCGTGGAGCAGAGCCAGTTTTTTGTGTTTCAGGCCTTTACTGAACTGCGGCAGATTGCGAGCATTCCCGAATCGAAATCGGGTGGGGCCATTGAGTCGCCCAAAGTCGAGACACTGATCGAGCAGGTGATCGACGCAGCCGCCAACGGCCATAAAATGCTGGTGTTTGTGAATTATTTGGCGGCCCTCGAACGTATTGGCGAGCAGTTAGACAAAAACGGTATTGATTATGTGAGCATGAGCGGTTCCACCCGTGACCGGCAACGGTTAGTGGAGCGGTTTCAGAACGACCCAAGCTGCAAAGTGTTTCTGATGACGCTCAAAACAGGCGGCACTGGCCTGAACCTGACAGCCGCCGACATGGTGTTTATTTTTGACCCGTGGTGGAACAAAGCCGCTGAGAATCAGGCCATCGACCGAACCCACCGAATTGGGCAAACCCGCAAAGTGATGGCCTATAAGATGATTATGCAGGGAACAATTGAGGAGAAAATACTGGAGTTGCAGGAGAAAAAAGCTGAGTTGTTCAACGCCTTGATTGCGTCGGATTCGTCGGCTTTAAAGTCGTTCAGCGAAGCTGATATTTCGTTTATGCTGGGCGCAAAATAAGAAAAACCGATGACACAGGACGAGTTAGTCGAGCTAATCAATAAGCTGGTTAAGACCAATACGGACTCGCAGAAAAACCGCAACAACATAGCAAGCGAGGTAATTGCGAAGTATGTCAAGTTGAGTGGGGCGACGATTAATGCGGAGATTATTCGCGAACTCGACACGAACTACAACAAAGACGGGCTTACTGAACTGACGAAGTACGTGCAGGAGGTGGTTCGGAAAAACAAGGCAACGCTGGCCAGTTTACCCCTGAATTTACCGTATTCGCTTTTACTCACCAATGCCACGCTCAATAAGGCTCAAATGGTGTGGGGAGTAGCCGTTATTTTCTGTGATCCAGCAGTTTACGGTCTGTTTCGGGCTTCTCTCTCGCCCGATGTTGGCCGGTCTGTGGAGAAATTGGTGTGGCTTCCGAAAGCCGAATCCAGCGTGCTGGGTCAACTGGCCCAAACCACCCTCACAACGGTAACGGGCGCGTCGTCGTGGTCGACGGGGAGTACCGAACTCAAAAAGGAATTTAAACTGATGCCTTTCAAGGGCGGAGGTTGGCACGGGCGGGTTGAACTGGCGTGGCCACCGGCGATTCGGGCGTTTTTGCAAACGGTGTATCCGCAACCGGCTGACTACCTGATTCGAACCATTCCGTCGGTAAGCCCCGACTGGACGGTTTGGGAGGAGGGCGAGACGATCATTTTTGAGGAAATCCAAAAATTGGTTGCCTATCGGTTGCAGGATGGCATTCAGATCAATTCGTCGGGGAAGGTAGCTGGCTCGGCCTACAAAAAAATGCGAAAACTGCTGGGGTTGCGCGAGTTCATGGCTGATAACAGCCCATTTCCGCTCCTCCGCACCACTTGCCTGGCGCAGATGATGGCTTCCTTTGACCCCAAAAAAGGTGAGACTCAGTTCGATTCGATGGACTTGTTGAACCAGTTTTACAAGCTCATTCCGAAGCGCTTTAAGCTGCTTTTCGTGCTGAATGAACTCAAAAACCACGGGTATGTCAGTCTGACTTATTACAAACAGGATGCTGAAATTGCCCTGGTCGAGTGGCTCACGCGCCTGCCCATTGGTGAGTGGGTCAGCACGGAAAACATCCTGGCCTACGCCGAAATCCACGACCTGAGCCAACTGCCCTGCCCATCGGGGGAGACCACCGCGCTGGCCTACGAATACGAAACCTTTCGGGGAACCAATGCCAAAAGCAATATTGGGCCGAGTGAGGTATATCGGTATCTGAAAAAACCAACGTTGCTGGCTGGTTTTTATCTGTGTGCAGCTTTGGGTTGGCTCGATGTGGCTTTTACCACGCCCGATGGAAAACTGGGGCAGGACTTTTTTTCGGGCTACGACACGCTGAAAGCCGTGCGGCTCAACCAATTGGGGGCGCATATTGCAGGTCGCACTAAAAAAGGCTACACTCCCAAAGTGAACACGGCCACGCAGGCCCTGCGCTTCGATGAGCAGTCGTTGCTGATTTTTTGTGACCCCAGCAACGTGGTTGCCGAGACCATCCTGGCCAACTACGCCGAGCGTGTCAGCCCGACGCGCTTCCGGGTTACGGCTCAAACGTTCCTGAAAGACTGCAAATCGAAGGCGCAGTTGGTATCGAAAGTGAGTTTGTTTACCAAGTCGATAGCCCCCGACCTGCCCGCCAACTGGCTGGCCTTTTTCGATGAACTAACGGGCAAAGCTGAACCGCTGGAGTTGGTGAAGAACATGACAATGTTCCGGGTATCGGCTAAAAATCAGACGCTTATCCGGTTACTGGCGCAGGACGAGGTCTTGAAAACGATGGTGGCCAAAGCCGAGGGGTTCCGCATCCTGGTGGCCGATGATCAACTAACCAAATTCAAAAACCGCCTGCGGGAGTTGGGGTATTTGATTGGGTGAGGGGGCTACACAACGCCCTGAATTCGTTACTTTTGTCAAAAGCTGATTCGCCATGATTACGCCCGAAGAGTTTCCTTACATCACGTCTATTCACGTCAATGACTGCTATGCGTATCAGAATTTTGACATTCCGTTGTTCGACTACAAGCCGGAAAAGCCTTTTAGCCATTTGATTCTGACGGGAAAGAACGGGTCGGGGAAGAGTACGATATTGCGGAGTTTGAATGGCTATTTCGTGGGGTGGCGGATGGATAACCTCCCCTATACGGAAAATCAAAATTTAATCCAGCATATTTTTGATTTAGAACAATTGGTTAAAAGCCGTAGTGTCACACATGGCTTGCAAGATGGTATAGTGCATGCCTGGCAAAATGAGTTGAAAAAGTTCACTACACTCACAATTTTCACTTCCTTTGACTCAGACCTGATTTGGAAACAGAACAAGAACACATTATTGTACTCTTATTTTCAAGCTGAACGCAATGGTAAGGTTGATAAAGTTGAAGCCCCCTCGAAAGAAACTGAATTCTCTGCAAAGCTGAATTCGCCAGATTCGACAGAATTTTTTGTCCGTAAATTCAAACAATACTTAGTCAATCAGAAAGTTGAACAAGCGTTCAGTCAGATTGAGAACCAGGCGAGTCAAATCGAGTGGGTGAGCCAATTCTTTAAAAAAATAGAGGACACCTTTCGTAAGATGTTTGCCGATGATGCTGTGAGCCTTGAGTTCATTCGTAGCGACTACGAATTTTACATCAAACTATCAAACGACCGGCGTGTGACATTTGATACACTTTCTGATGGCTTTTCGGCTTTGTTGAGTATTGTGATGGATTTGTTTACTCGTGTTAATCTTATTTGCAAACAAGCCAATGACTTTACGTACGATCCCTGCGGTATTGTTCTGATTGACGAACCCGAAACGCACCTTCATCTTCAATTGCAAGAGCAGGTCTTACCGCTGTTGACTAATCTGTTCCCTAACATTCAATTCATTGTAGCCACTCACTCGCCGGCGGTTGTGGCC
>JAJAYX010000241.1 GCA_026785985.1 Rudanella sp.
CAACCTGACCGAACACGATTTGGCCGGGATGCTCTACGACAGTCTGCACACCAAAATCATGCCCCTTGCCGACGATGTGATCGTGTATCCGGCGCACGGGGCGGGTTCGGCCTGTGGCAAGAACATGAGCAAAGAAACCACTGACACTCTGGGTAATCAGAAGCGGTTTAACTATGCCCTACAAGCCAAATCGAAGGAGCAGTTTGTGGAGCAGGTGCTGGATGGATTGACCACGGCTCCTGGCTATTTTGCCCAAAACGCCCGGCTCAACAAAGAAGGTTACGAACCCATTGACCGGGTGATGAAACGGGGCGACGCTCCCCTCTCGCCCGATGCGTTTGAAGCGGCCGTCAACGAAACCGGCGCGTTGCTACTCGATGTGCGGGATGCCGCCGATTTTGCGGCTGGTTTCATCCCGAATGCCATCAATATTGGCCTCAACGGCTCGTTTGCTCCCTGGGTTGGCGCATTGATTCCCGACTTGAAACAACCGATTGCGCTGGTAACACCCATCGGCAAAGAAACCGAAACGGTGCTTCGACTCGCCCGCGTGGGCTACGATAACTGCATTGGCTATCTGGACGGTGGTTTTGCGGCCTGGCAGTCGGCGGGGAAAGAAGTAGATATGGTAGAAACGATTCCGGCAACGGAATTCGTCCAGAAGCGCAAAAAGAACCCAGATTCGATGGTTGTAGATGTTCGTAAAGAAACCGAATTTGAAACCGAACACATTGCCGGGGCCGAAAACATACCTTTAGATACGCTGAATGAGCACATGGCAGCCATTCCGCGCACAGAGCCAGTATATGTTCATTGCGCGGGAGGATACCGCTCCATGGTGGCTAACTCCATCCTGAAAGCCCGTGGTTTCGATAACGTTGTGAATGTTGAAGGCGGTATTGAAGGCATTAAACAGGCAGCCCCGGCATTACTTACTTCACCGGATTCTCGTCTAATCCCAACCTCGGCAGAGCTGGGTTCAGAACGCGGGGGACAACTTTGATCCGAAACACTTTTGTGCCGGCCACATCATAGTCGCACGAGTAAAAGTTGCGCTGTTTCACGCGCCGATATACCGCCGTATAGTTAACTTTCAAAGGCCAGTTGTTCACCAGTAACTCTGTCGATATAGCTTCAACCGCTTTTTTGAGGTTAGAAAAGAAAATCGTATTCGGCTCCCGATGCCGCAGCGTGTTGAGCGACCCGATGTGTTGCATGGTAATCTCGTAGATGACTTTTGTGGAAGAACGCACCTGGTTTTGGGCTGTAAAGAATCGTTTTGGACTTCTGAGAACTACATTGGTAAATTATCACACTATTTTTCAATGACAAAACTTTTCCTACACTGTAGTCGTTTATCTATCAACTGCCACAAATTAAAAGGCCCGAACAGCAATGTCCGGGCCTTTTTTGTATAGTGTGGTCGGTGCGCCGACCACATTACTTCTTATACATCACCGTTTCCACCGCCTGCAACGTTTTCTTCACGTTGGGCAGAATCACCTCGATCAGCGTAGGTGCGTAGGGCAAGGGCAAATCAAGGCTATTAACCCGAACAACGGGAGCATCCAGATAATCGAAGGCGTTGCGCTGAATGTTGTAGGTCAGTTCGGAGGAGATAGCCGCCAATGGCCACGCTTCCTCCACGATCACACACCGGTTCGTTTTCTTCACCGAATTAATGATCGTCGCATAGTCGATGGGCCGCACCGTGCGGAGGTCAATCACCTCCGCCGACACGCCGTTTTTGGCCAGTTCATCGGCAGCAGCAAGGGCCACTTTCATAATCTTACCGAACGAAACAATGGTCACGTCGGTACCTTCGCGCACGACTTTGGCCTGCCCGATCGGAATCAGGTACTCTTCTTCCGGCACCGGCCCTTTATCGCCATACATCAACTCCGACTCCATGAAAATAACGGGGTCATTGTCGCGGATGCACGATTTCAGTAAGCCCTTGGCATCGGCGGGGTTCGAGGGAACCACCACTTTCAGGCCGGGTGTGTTGGCAAACCAGTTTTCGAAGTTCTGCGAGTGCTGGCTCGACAACATCCCGGCATTACCCGTTGGCCCCCGAAACACAATCGGACACGAATACTGCCCGCCCGACATCGACATAATTTTGGCCGCGCTGTTAATCACCTGATCAATGGCAACAAGCGCAAAGTTGAACGTCATGAACTCGATAATGGGTTTCAGGCCATTGATAGCTGCCCCCACACCGATTCCGGCAAAACCTAACTCAGCGATGGGGGTATCCCACACGCGCTCGGGGCCAAATTCGTCGAGCATTCCCTGGCTGACTTTGTAGGCACCGTTGTATTCGGCGACTTCTTCGCCCATCAGGAAAACCTTTGGGTCAAGGCGCATTTCTTCAACCATAGCCTCCCGCAGGGCCTCGCGAAACTGTATTTCTCTCATAATGAATTGAGCGTAGTCTATCCGTTAAGGATTTCGGGATGGCATCCCGAAAAGCGGTCAAAATTAGGCAACAATGGGGGATTGGGCAAATCACAACTTCTCCCGCAGAAAATCCGCCGTGTAGTTCTCGCCCGCTGGCAGTTGTGCCATGTCTTCAGGGGTTCCCTCAAACGTGACGTAGCCACCCGTTTCGCCCCCTTCCGGGCCGAGGTCGATGATATGGTCAGCGCATTTGATGACTTCCATATTGTGTTCAATGATGATCACGGAGTCGCCCTGATCGACCAGCGCGTTAATGGCTTTTAGCAACTTGCGGATGTCGTGGAAGTGCAGACCGGTGGTTGGTTCATCGAAAATAAACAGCGTGCTACCTTTGTTGCTGTTTCCTTTCCCCAAAAACGAAGCCAGTTTAACCCGTTGAGCCTCACCACCGGACAGCGTATTGGCCGACTGTCCCAGGCCAATATAGCCCAGACCAACTTCCTGCAATGGTATCAGTTTATCGGCCATTTTGGGTTCGGTATCGCGGAAAAACTCAATGGCTTCGTCAACGGTTAGCTCCAGAATTTCGGAGATATTTTTGCCGTTGAGCGTAACTTCGAGCACTTCCTGCTTGAACCGGCGACCGTTGCAGCCTTCGCATTTCAGGTAAATGTCGGCCATGAACTGCATCTCTACTTTCACCTCACCCTCGCCCTGACATACCTCGCACCGGCCTCCGTCCACGTTAAATGAAAACTGACTTGGTTTGTAACCCCTTGATTTTGAGACCTGCTGATCGGCCATTGTCTGCCGCAGGTAATCGTAGGCTTTGATATACGTGACCGGGTTGGAGCGGCTCGACTTACCAATGGGGTTCTGGTCGATCATCTCGATGGCGTTGATCCGGTCCAGACTCCCCATCAGTTCGCCGTAGCGGCCTGCTTCTTCCGACACCGCCCCTTTATGACGGGACAAAGCCGGATACAACACCTTCCTGATCAGCGTACTCTTGCCCGAACCAGACACCCCCGTTACCACCGTAAGCGTATTCAGCGGGAACCGCACGTCAATATGTTTGAGGTTGTTCTCGTTGGCTCCTTTAATATCCAGAAAGTGCAGGCCATTCCGCCGGAATTTCGGCACCGGAATAGTCTCGCGCCCCGTGAGGAAATCGAGGGTATGGGATTTTAGTAAGGAGTGAGGAGTGAGGAGTGAGG
>JAJAYX010000242.1 GCA_026785985.1 Rudanella sp.
GATGAGTTGCGAATCGGTGAACAGGTCGGTGTAATTCCCTTTTTTGTCCACACTTCCAACCTTACCCTGCGTAATCGACGTAACCAAAAACCGGTTTAGAACGGGTGAATACGCGATGCCTTCCGGGTACTGACGGGTACTTTCAAAGGTTACCCGGTCTCCGTAGTCGGGAGCCAGCAAATTGTTGTCGCCGATGTTACAAGACGACAGACCGCATGAAGTGGTTACCAGTAAGGCCGCAACCCAGGAGGGAATTTTGACGGATAGGTTCATAATCATTGAGTATGTTCTCTTTGATTAATCCAGTATACCTGTAGATTGTTTTGAGTGTTACACCAAATATCGGCTTGTGATGCTCTTTGCCCGCTCGTCGGTTTCGATCAGGAGTGGATGCCGGGGCAATATCAAAGCCGCGTCTAAGTCGGCGATGGTGTCTTTGAAAAGCAGGTTTGCCGGAATATCGTGCGATTCGCCATTACGTTGCTGATAAACCAGAACCGGGCGTTCTTCGCCGAAAGCTGCCGTCCGGTGGTAGTCGGCTTTGGCTTTGAGCCAGGCATCGTCGGTGGAGCCGAAGGTGATGGTTTTTTCGGGAGCGGGGGTTACTTTACGCTCGGCAAGGCGGTCGTCGAGGTCAGTCAGCAGTTGCTTGAGCCGGAACGTGTCTTTGCCGGTACGGATGCGTTCGCGGAGGGATTGCCGAATCAGGTAGGTCAGTGAATCGGTGAAGTTCATGCCGATTTCGGCCATCTGCTTAAAAATCAGCGATGCTGGCGACATCCCCGGAATAGTGTTCGGGTCATGGAGAATTACCTTTCCCGCTGGGGTCAGAAACCCGTCGATACGCGAATAAACGTTGATACCCAGCCCTTTAAACACAGCCGCCACCGACTCCTGAATCTGCCGGTTGTTCTCCAGTGATGTATCGACCGGAATCCGTTTTTTGGCAACGTTGGTTTTGTATTTCGTCTGAAAATCAAAGGCTTCAGCATTATAAATCTCGGTTGGCGGCAGGGCAATGGCTGTTCCGTCGTCGTCCTGAATAACCCCGCACGAGAACTCCTGCCCACTAATAAACTCCTCAAACAGCAGGTCATCTTCGGCATTCACCGAGGCAAAGACCATATCAGAATCGGGGGCTTCTTCGGCCAGCGAATCCAGCATACCAACCAACTCAACGGGGCTCAGAATATAGTCGCCCGTATCTTCGAGTACGAGCGGGTAGCCAATCCCGGAATCTAAATTGGCAATATCCTGCGCATACTTGTCTTTGTCTTTGGCACTCATGTCGAGCCACTCGCTGGCAGGAATACTGACCGTAAAAAAGCACTTTCCCACCGCCTTACAAAACGCATCCAGATCGTTGGTACGAATAATGGAAACCCCAATAGACGAACCCTGATGCGGGGCTTTCACCACAACGGGCAAGCCCAAGTGTTCAATGAGTGATGAGAAAAAGGCCCCCTTGTCTGTGTGTTCCCAATCGTCGCGGCAGATGGTAGCCGTTTTTTTCTGTTGCCCCGTTACGAGCGCAATCAGTTCGTTTTGCAGAATCTTGTTAATGCCAATCGCCGACCCCACCAAACCCGGACCCGTGTAGGGGATTTTGTACCATTCGAGCAATCCCTGAATAGCACCATCTTCGCAGTCGGGGCCGTGCATAGCCAAAAAAGCCATCTCGAAATGCTCTTCAAACCAGTCTGGTTCAATGGCTTCCATTCCGATCTCGGCAAACACGTCGTCCTCAAATGACTCGTCGTAAACGGCAAAGCCATCAAGCGGTGGCAAACTGGCCCGGATTGATTCCTGTTGCAAAAACTCTGGCTCCACTTTATAAAACCGTCCCCAGCCACTAACAAAAACCAGCACGGGTTCAAACAACGACTTGTCGATACATTCGTAGGCGGTGCGGCCTCCCATGAACGATACCTCGCGCTCACGCGACGGCCCTCCGAAGAAAATTCCTACTCTCATTTGGGAAATTGGTGATGGGGTAAATGCCGGGCCGCCGTTGCGGTAACCGGTTTCCGGTCAGTAATTGGGTGCAAAGAAACAAAAAAGCCACCTGTTTTGGCGGCTTTCGGGTAAAAACCCCACCCCAACCCCTGCCCCGTAGGGAGGGGCCAAGTCTCGGCTATTTTTTAGCCCCTCCCTACGGGGCAGGGCTGTTAAGGTGGGGTTTTTACTCCTTCAGATTTTTCAGATACGCAATGCTTGCCGGCACCTGCGTGTCTTCGTGGTTGCTTTCATCTTCGATGTAGTAATGCTTGATACCGACTTTTTTGGCGGCTTTCAGAACGCCGGGCATATCAATTTGGCCATCGCCCAGCACCACGTCATTTTCGGGGGGAGTGCCACCGCTGAGGTCGCCTTTGATGCCTTTTTTGAGGTCTTTCAGGTGCATTAGTTTCCAGCGACTACCATATTTATTCAACAGTTTCACGCAGTCGGCACCGCCGTGAGTAGCCCACAGAATATCCATTTCAAACGAAACGTAGTCGGGGTTGGTGTTCTGCACGATGTAATCGAACAGCGTTCCGTCTTTGTCCTTTACCTCGGTGGTTGGCTGGAACTCGTAGCCGTGATTGTGATAGCAAAACGTCAGGCCGTTATCTTTCAACACTTTACCCACCCGGTTGAAATCTTCGACCGCTTTTTTGGCGTTCTCCAGCGAGAAATTACTTTTCTGGTGCGGAATCCAGGCGACCATTACAAACTCCGCGCCCAGGGCTTTGGCCTGCTTCACCACGGCTTCGGGGTCTTTCACAATCTGCTCATAACCCGAACCTGTCGAAGTCACTTTGATACCGCGTTCGTCCAGCAATTTTTTATACTCCTCTGCGGTCATTCCTTTAGGAGTCCCGCTTTCGATTTCTTTGAACCCAAGCGATTTAATTAAATTCAGCGTACCCACCACATCTTTGGGCATCATAGTGCGGTAGGTGTAGGTCTGAAGACCCAGCGGAAAGGTATAAACGGGTTTGCCTGATTGGGCAAACCCGCTGGTTAGGGCAGGAGTCAGAATGCTGATTAACAGCAGTTTGATCGTTATTTTGTGTAACATAGCAAGAATCAACGTTTATTTTCAACAGTTTAACAACATAATCAGTGGCTTGTGTGGCAAGGTACTGTCTAAAGAGGAGGAGTAGGAAAGGCTACTATCAGGGAGTCCGTCTTTGTTTGCTGGCAATGAGTAGTTATTGATTGATCTACAGGCTATTATTCACCAAACTCTGCCCGAATAAAATCGACCAAATTTATTACCCAGACATTATTGGCACGAGGGTATTTTTCGCCGGATGGCACAATAATGTAACTCGTATCGACATTCAAATCGCGCTGACTCTCATAAAAACCCCGCGTCAGAGTTGGTGCCGTTGAAAATTTGATTTCAACACCAATTTTCTTGCCGTTGGGACTTATCAATACTAAATCCATTTCTGCTCCCGTGTGGGTTCGGTAATAATAAAATTGCCATCCGTCGGGCGCGGCCCGCCGAATTTGTTCAATCACGTAACTCTCCCACGACCCGCCAACCAGCACGTGTCCCAACAATTGGTCGTAAGTCGTGATATTGGCCAAATGGTGTAACAGGCCAGAATCGCGCACCAGCAGTTTGGGTGCTTTCACAAGGCGTTTGCTCACATTGGCAAAGTAGGGTTGCAACCGACTAATCAGAAAACTACCTTCGAGAATATCTAAGTAATGCCCAACTGTTGGCTGCGATACGCCCAATGACCGCGACAGATCACTCATATTCAACAGGTTGCCATTTACCTGTGTAAGCATCCGAAGCAAGTTCATCAGTGTGTTTTGAGGAATTATATAACCGATATTCCGAAGGTCACGCTGGATAAAAGTCTGCACAAAGTTCTGCATCCATCGTTGTTGCAGTGTGTCAGTAGGGGCCAATAGCGAATCGGGAAAGCCTCCACGCAGCCAATGCGTTGACTGGGACACCTGTCTCTGCACTTCGGCTAACGACAGCGGGGTTAGTTCGGTATAGGCAATGCGTCCGGCTAAACTCTCAGCACTTTCGCGCAGGATGGTTGGGGAGGCCGAACCCAGCAGAATAAACCGGGCCGGTCGGCGGGCCTGATCAATCAGCGAACGTAACTGCCCAAATAGTCGGGGCATTAGTTGTACTTCATCAATTATGATACAATGGTCTGGATACTGAGACAGATATGCTCCCGGCTCGGTTAGTTTGGTAAAGGTTGCCTCGTCCTCCAAATCTAAATAGAGGCTGGGTTGGATGAGTTTGGCTTGCAACGTTTTGGCAAATGTAGTTTTACCAACCTGACGTGGCCCCAAAATACCCACTGCGGGA
>JAJAYX010000243.1 GCA_026785985.1 Rudanella sp.
ATTAAGGGCCGCAAGTCGCACCAAATTGTGGCCGACTCCTTAGCCATGCTGCACCGGATGGAACACCGGGGTGCCTGTGGCTGCGAAACCAACACGGGCGATGGAGCCGGTTTGTTGCTTCAGATTCCCCACGAATTTTTTGTGGACGAATGCCGCCGTCAGTTTATTCAACTGCCTGCTGCCGACGAATACGGCGTGGGTATGGTCTATTTCCCCCGCGAAGCCCGGCTTCGGGAGGAGTGCCGCGCCATTCTGAATCGGAAAATCAAAATTTTGGGTATGGAGTTGCTTGGCTACCGCGTGGTGCCAACCAACAACAGCGATTTGGGTAATGGCTCGCGTTCGGCAGAGCCACAAATGGAACAGGTATTTATCAAACGACCCGACTCCGTTACGATTACAGACGATTTTGAGCGAAAACTCTACGTATTAAGAAATTATAGTTCGCGGATGATCAACGAGACGGTGAAGGGCGTGGATAACGGCTTTTACTTCGCTTCGCTGTCCTGCCGCACCATTACGTATAAGGGTCAATTGACCACCGGGCAACTGGCCGAATACTTCCCCGATCTGGCGCGGGAAGAAGTCGTGTCGGCCCTCGGCGTGGTGCATTCGCGCTTTTCGACCAATACCTTCCCCTCGTGGAAACTGGCCCAACCGTTCCGGTATATTGCCCACAATGGCGAAATCAATACCGTGAAAGGCAACGTGAACTGGATGAAAGCCGCCGAAGCACTGCTGAAATCGTCGAAGTTTACCAATGAAGAAATGGCCATGTTGTTGCCCGTCTGCGACCATAAGCAGTCGGACTCGGCCAACCTCGACAATGCCATTGAATTGCTTGTAATGAGCGGCCGGTCGCTGCCCCACGTGATGATGATGCTGATTCCCGAAGCCTGGGATGGCAACACCCACATGGATGCAAACCGCCGGGCGTTCTACGAATTCCATGCGGGCATGATGGAACCCTGGGATGGACCTGCCTCGATCTCGTTCACCGATGGCCGTATTGTGGGAGCCACCCTCGACCGCAATGGCCTGCGCCCGTCTCGTTTCTGGGTGACAGACGACGATGTGGTGATTATGGCTTCCGAAGCGGGCGTATTGGATATTGACCCGGCCAAGATCGTGACAAAAGGCCGTTTGCAACCGGGTAAAATGTTCGTGGTGGACATGGAGAAGGGCTGCATTATGGCCGACGAAGACATTAAAGCAGCGATATGTTCGGCCCAACCCTATCAACAGTGGCTCGACGAATATAAGATCCGTATTTCGCAACTCGAAGCCCCCGCCCGGACCTACCGGAACTACGGCGAAAACGAGTTGTTGGCTCGTCAGAAGGCATTTGGCTTCACCTCCGAAGACCTCCGCATGATTCTGGCCCCAATGGTCGAAACGGGTAAAGAAGCCCTCGGCTCAATGGGAACCGATGTGCCACTGGCCATTTTGTCGGAGCAGAGTCAACACCTGAGCCACTATTTCAAGCAGTTGTTCGCGCAAGTAACGAACCCTCCGATTGACTCCATTCGGGAGCGGTCGATTATGTCGTTGATCTCGTTTGTGGGAGCCACCTACAACCTGCTCACCGAAACGCCCGAACACTGCAAGCAGGTGGAACTTGATCAGCCGGTACTGACAACGCAGGAGTTCGACAAACTTCGGTTTATGGATCGGCACCATTTTCAGGCCAAAACCGTGAACACCTATTTCCGGGCCGATGGCAACGGGAAATCCCTGGAGCGGGGCCTCGAACGCATTTGTCGTTACGCCGAAGATGCCATTGAGGACGGATTCGAGATCATTATCCTCTCCGACCGCGCCATCGACTCCGACCACGCGCCCATTCCGTCCCTGCTGGCTACGGCGGCTGTTCACCACCACCTGATTCGCAGAGGATTACGGGGTAAAGTGGGCATTCTGGTGGAAGCGGGCGATGTCTGGGAAACGCACCACGTGGCTACCCTGATTGGCTACGGCGCGTCGGGTGTGAACCCCTACATGGCGTTCGAGACCATTGCCCACATGAAGGAGAAATCGCTGTTGGGGGTTGACTATGACCTTAAGAAGTTAAACAAAAACTATATCAAGGCGGTCAACGGCGAATTGCTGAAAATCTTCTCGAAGATGGGCATCTCGACCCTCCAATCGTACCAGGGAGCCATGATTTTTGAGTGCCTTGGCCTGAATGAGGAGGTGGTTTCCCGGTATTTCACCGGCACTACTTCGCGCATTAGCGGCATGGGTTTGCACGAAATTGCCAAAGAGATTCTGGTGCGTCACCGGGCGGCCTACCCCGAAGTACCGGTTTCGTCGGTGCAGCGGCTCGAAGTGGGCGGTATCTACCAATGGAAACAACGCGGAGAGCGACACATTTTCAATCCTGACACCATCCACCTGTTGCAGGAATCGACCAGGCGCAACGACTATAACCTGTACAAAAAATATAGCAAACTCATTGATGATCAGACTAAAAAGGCGATCACGTTGCGCGGTTTGCTGAAGTTCAAAAAGGGGCAGCCAATCCCGATTGAGCAGGTTGAGTCCATTGAGCAGATTTTCAAGCGGTTTGCGACCGGGGCCATGTCGTTCGGGTCTATTTCGTGGGAAGCCCACACCACGCTGGCCATTCCCATGAACCGCATTGGCGGCAAAAGCAACTCCGGCGAAGGGGGTGAAGACGAAATGCGCTTTAACCCGCTGCCC
>JAJAYX010000244.1 GCA_026785985.1 Rudanella sp.
CTGGGCCAGGCTTCCCAGCCAGTAGCATCGACCAAAGGCGCAGGCCCACCGCCTTTGCCACGCTGACTGACTAACGTTTTCTTTTGGTGGTTCGCTGAGCCTGATTCCACCCGGCCAGCCAGTAATAGAGCGTCGATTTAGGTAGGCCAGTTTGAGCAGATACGGTTTCGATAGTACCCTCCTGTTGATCTACCATCGGCAATACTAAGGCTTTGAGGTCGGTACTGTAGGTTGGTGTTTCGGTCAGGACCTCGGTCAGTAAATCAGCATCATCCACACGCATTTGTCAAAACGTTTAAGTTGTACCTAACTAAGATAGCGATTCTAAGACGTTATCACAAAGTCTAATACTATGGGGTAACAAATTCACCCTAACGTATGCCGTTAACCCGCGACTTCAGGCTTTGTATACTTTTCGACGGGCGTAAAAAACAGTCACGACGAACGTTTAAGCCGTAATTGCCACCGTTTTGTCGGTTTAAGTGCTGGACTGCTGCCCGATTAGCTATATCACTTACGTTATTCACCGCTTAAATTGTCCGCTTCACCGTTTTTTTCAGTATCACGAGCCATGCCCCATACTACTTTTAATCCGCTCCCCCGATTCGGCAGGCGGGCGTTGACGAAGCTTATGTATTGGAAGATCGATACGACTAATGCCGTTAGTGAACACCTGCACCGCGAAGTAAACCGGATTCTGGTGCGGGCTGCGGTGGTGACGGGCTTATTCATGGGGCTAATTTCGCTGCTGTTTTACGAAGTGCTCGATGCACGGCCGGAGCCGATGGTGGCCCTGTTCTCGTCTACGATGGCGTTTGCGTTCACGGTGCTGATCTGGACGCTGAACATTTACGTCAATAACCGCCGGGGAATGCCCTGGCTCTACCGGTGGATCAGCCCGGACTACGATTTTATTGGCCGAGTGCTGGTTTGTCTGGTGGCAAGTGCGGGGCTGCTCCGGGTATGGACGTGGATCGACGGGCAAGCCCGGATGGAAAGCACCGGCATCCCTAACAGCGAAGGCGTACTGCTGGTACAGGGATTATTAATCGTGGCCTTTTCGCTGATTAGTAGTTGGGGCGTCGAAAAAGCGTTAGCGCAGCAACAGGCCATGGGACTGATAGCAAAATTAACGGACGAGAATTTCCAGGCGAAGTACGAGGTGCTCAAACAGCAGATCAACCCGCATTTTCTCTTCAACTCGCTCAATATTCTGAAAGGCATGATCCGCACCGGTAACGGCGATGCCGAAGAATTCCTGATTAAATTAGCCGAAGTGTACCGCTACATTCTCCAAAGTAACGCCAAAGAGTCGGTGGTGATGGCCGACGAACTGCTCATGCTGGAAGCCTACCAGTTTATGCTCAAAAACCGCTTCCGCGATGCCATTGACCTTTTTATCGACCTCTCGTCCCTGACCCGGCAATCGGTGCTGCCACCCCTGACGCTCCAGATGCTGATGGAAAATTGCGTGAAGCATAACGTGCTGACTCAAAGCCGCCGGTTGCACGTGACCGTAACCGAACAGGATGGCATGGTAGTCTTTCGGAACAACCTGCAACCCAAGCAGTCCCCACCATCGGCCAACCACGTGGGGCTGGAAAACCTCACCCGACGCTACGAACATTTAGCCGGAAAGCCACTGACGGTGGCGCAGGACGAGTCGTTTTTTACCGTTTATTTACCCATTATTACCGCTGACCATGACCGTCCTGATTCTGGAAGATGAAGCCATCACGGCCGAAGAACTGCACCATTACGTGCGCGACATCGACCCCACCATCGAGGTGCTGGCCCTGCTGGAAACGATTGAAGACGCCGTGCATTACCTGACCACGCACGGCAGTCCTGACCTGATTTTCTCGGATATTCAACTCGCCGACGGGCTGAGCTTCGAGGTATTTGGGCAGGTGCCGGTGCGCTGCCCGGTCATCTTCTGCACCGCCTTCGATGAGTACGCCATGCAGGCCTTCACGGCCAACGGCATTGATTACATTCTCAAGCCCTTCGACCGCAAGGCCATTGCCGCCAGCCTGAACAAGTTCCACGCGCTGCAAACCCACTTTCAGGGCAATATGCCCGCCAGTCAGCCGACCTTTAACGAACCGCTGCAACGGCTCATCGACCAACTATGGCCCGCCCGACGGTCCAGTTTCTTAGTGAACTACAAGGGTAAATATTACCCCGTGCCGGTGAGCGAGATTGCCTTTTTTTACTCGGAAAACGAGATCGTCTGGCTGCACAAGCTAACCGGCGAGAAGTACGCCCTAAATCACACCCTCGATCAGCTCGAAACCCTGCTCGACCCGACCCTGTTTTACCGGGCCAACCGCCAGTTTATCATCCGGTTCGAGGCCATCCGGGAGTTTGAACCCTACTTCAACCGCAAGCTTGCCGTTCGGCTGCAACCCGTTACGCCCGAACCCGTCATCATCAGCAAAGCTAAAGCGGGCGATTTCACGCGCTGGTTAGAGCAGCGGTAAACTAACCCGCTTTATTGGCCCGCTTGACCCGGCATAGTGTCCGCTTCACCTGAGTAAATTCCCTCCCCAGCTGTCCCCCGCTTACTTTTGAGCCGTTGGTAACACACAACCGCTACGGA
>JAJAYX010000245.1 GCA_026785985.1 Rudanella sp.
CTATTGCCTCGTTAACATTTAATCGTGATGACATAGAGGTTTTTTTCAAATTGAAAATATGAGTGGCATCTTCAAGCGGTATTAATGAGGCCGCTTCCCCCGTCTTCTCTGAACTGGCACCGGATTGTACCAGCTTTCAAAATCGTTACGCTGCAAATGGGGGCTTTCACCTCTTCGGCTTATTCGAACAGATCTCTACATTTCGTACCAGCCTTGAAGTTCTTCTAGTGCTTCGTCGATGACGTGTTGTACTTCCCCCGTGGTTTCACCTTTCTCGGTGATTAGTTCTCGCACATTGTTCAGCACCGATTCCTGATACTCGATGTGTTCCTGTACATATTTGCTCATTTGCGATTTGGGTTAACTCTGTTTTCCCCGTGATGACCCAATAAATATCACGTTTTATTTGTTAGCAAACAAACAAATTAGACATTTTAGCAAGAAATCTAACTCTCATGCTCGACCTCATTAGGGCATCGCCCTTTCACGGCGGTAACTGGCCGGGGGGGGGCGTTCGTCTTCGATTCCCGTATCGATCATCTAACAGGAGCCTTCTCTGCAACGGGAAGGCTTTTTTTATTTCCCGACTCAAAATCACCTAATTTTGGGCCACGATAAACCGGGCAACAATGGATCAAAACCATTGTTGCCCGGTTCCTTTTATACACAGTGTTTTTTTTAGTAACTCGTTACCCCTTTTTGTTATAGTTTGACTTTGCTCTGATTCAGCGCGTGTAGGCCAACCTCGGCGAGCCTCATTCGCGTAATGCCCTACCGCGCCCTACGAACCACACAAACTGGATAAAATTGAACTCCATCTGGTCGAAAGCAACTTTTTTATCATCAGCGTTTAGGTGCAGATTGGGCGTGTAGCGTAGGTTGGTCCTCAACAGCCATCGCTCGGCACGGCTCAGCCGGATGTCCCAGCCAAAAATCAGCCCCACCCCAATTTTGCCTCGTTGAAACGTCTGGCTGCGGTTGCCGTCAGTGTCAATAAATGTCAAGTCTTCATAGGCCAGCGTGGGGCCAACGAACGGTACAAAACCGTGATAATCCCCCAGAAATTTATATGCTTCAATCATGTATGAGCTGCGCCGGTAGTTCAATCGGGTGTTGTAACCGCTAGAGGAACTGGTCAATTTTCGGTACGAAATGCCCACGTTCAGGTCGGCTTTGCCAAAATAGCGCCCTGCGGTGATGTCGGGCAACATCCCGCCCGGACTACCCTGGTTCAGGTAGGGATGTTTTTCTTTGACGTACTCCGATTTACTGATCTCAAACGAAGCCGATGGCCCAAGCCCCACATACCAGCTACTGAGCCTGTTGCGGGCTGCCAGCTTCCGCGTCTTTGCCATATACCTTACCCCCGCTTGCGAGGCCATCCAGCCATTGGTGTTAAACCAACGACTCACACCCACATTGAATGACCACGGTGAAACCGCCAACTGACCCACGTTGGTGCGCGAAATGGGATACTGAAAATTAGTGTGGGATTGGTAGTTGGCTCCTGCCTGTACCAGCCACTGTTTGCCGGCATACCAAAGACCAGCCTGCACCGGAAACACAATGGCCGACACGCTCGGCACGGTGCGGTAATCGGGGTTGATGTCGTTCGAGACCTGCGCAAACGAAATACCTTTGAAACTAACCCCCACAAACGGTCGCAACTTACCCGCTTCAATGGCCCAGGGGAACACCCGCAAGCCCGTTTCAACCCCTTCCGAATAGTTGGTAACGCGCAAGCCTGCCGGATAATTTTGGGCCGATTGGCTGTTAATTACAGGAATGGCGATGTAAAAATCAGCATGACCCCAAAAGTGCGTGGCTCCCAAAAGAATCCGGGCGGAGGTTGTGCCATTGAACGGGGCCGTTTGTAAACTGCCGTTGTTGGCAAACTGCGTGGTTCCGCCCGTTGTCCGAAAAGCATCAATGCCAACGTACATCTTGGCAAAATCGGTCCGGCGTTTCAGAGCTTCAATGGTGGTGTCGCGGTCGGCAGTTTGGGCTTGTGTGGGTAAGTAGGTCAGCAAAAACAAGGCGGTGTTTAAAAACAAACGCGGCCAAATGATTGAGGGAAACGGAAAATAAAACGGTCGGTACAATCTTGAAACGGTCAGAAAAAACTGGGTACACATAGCGGGGGTGGCTGTTGGTTTGCAACCGATACAAACGTAATAGTGCCGCAAACCGACCGCAAAACGCTGGGACGAATGGTAATGAATTTGGGAAGAATGGCACAGTTTGGGCCAAATAGCATGACTTTGGGGCGATAGAACCGATAAAAACGATGAAAAAATCAATACCTAAACCTGTTCGCCTTAAATTTGACCCAGACCGTTCCCGGTTCAATGACTCGTTCATTTTTCATTTCACATTAAACATTTTTTAAACTATGGCTTTTGATGTTGACATGATTCAGCGCGTGTATGCCGGTTTAGGCGAACGCATTGAAGCGGCCCGTCAGGTCGTGGGTCACCCGCTGACCCTGTCCGAGAAAATTTTATACGCTCACCTGTCGGCTGGAAAAGCAACCGAGGCTCAGGAACGCGGCAAAGCCTACGTAGATTTTGCCCCCGACCGGGTGGCCATGCAGGATGCAACCGCACAAATGGCCCTGTTGCAGTTTATGCAGGCCGGTCGCCCAAAAGTGGCGGTTCCGTCAACGGTACACTGCGATCACCTGATTCAGGCCGAAGTGGGTGCTGATACCGACCTCAGTGTCGCCAAAAGCAAGAATAAAGAGGTATACGACTTTTTAGCCTCTATCTCCGATAAATACGGCATTGGTTTCTGGAAACCCGGCGCGGGAATCATTCACCAGGTGGTGATCGAAAACTACGCCTTTCCGGGTGGCATGATGATCGGAACTGACTCGCACACGCCCAACGCGGGCGGCCTCGGCATGATTGCTATTGGCGTAGGTGGTGCTGATGCCTGCGACGTAATGGCAGGTCTGCCCTGGGAATTGAAAATGCCTAAACTGATTGGTGTAAAGCTGACCGGCAAACTGTCGGGTTGGACTTCGGCCAAGGACGTGATCCTGCGCGTGGCCGGTATCGTGACCGTGAAAGGCGGAACAGGCTGCATTGTGGAGTATTTTGGCGACGGTGCCGAAAGTCTCTCGGCAACGGGCAAAGGCACGATCTGCAACATGGGTGCCGAAATTGGGGCTACAACCTCCATTTTTGCTTACGACGAAAAGATGGGCAACTACCTCCGCGCCACCAGCCGTGCCGATATTGCCGATGCCGCCGAAGCCGTGAAAGCACACCTGCGCCCCGACGACGAGGTATATGCCGACCCCGCTACGTACTACGATCAACTGATCGAGATTGATCTGAACACCCTGGAGCCGCACATAAACGGCCCCTTCACGCCCGACCTAGCCTGGCCACTCTCAAACTTTGCCAAAGCAGTACGCGACAACGGATGGCCGGAGAAATTAGAAGTCGGTCTGATTGGCTCGTGTACTAACTCAAGCTACGAAGACATGACCCGGTCGGCTTCAATAGCCGCTCAGGCAGCTACTAAACACCTGAAAACCAAAGCCGAATTCACCATCACGCCCGGCTCCGAACTGGTTCGGTTCACGGCGCAGCGCGACGGCATTCTGACTACGTTTGAAGAAATGGGTGGTGTGGTGTTGGCCAACGCCTGTGGCCCCTGCATTGGGCAGTGGGCACGGCACATGGACGACCCAACCCGCAAAAACTCGATTATCACCTCGTTCAACCGGAACTTCGCCAAGCGCAACGACGGAAACGCCAGCACCCACGCTTTTGTGGCCTCGCCCGAAATCGTAACGGCCCTCGTGATCGCCGGTGATCTGACGTTTAACCCCATGACCGACTCGCTGACCAACGAAAACGGCGAGCAGGTGATGTTCGACGAACCGCAGGGTATCGAGCAGCCGCTGAAGGGCTACGCCGTTGACGACGCGGGCTATCAGGCCCCGGCCGCCGACGGTTCAGAAGTGCAGGTGGTTATCTCACCAACATCGGATCGGTTGCAGCTTTTGGCTCCGTTCGCAGCCTGGGAAGGCACCGATCTGTCGGGACTGAAACTGTTGATCAAAGCCAAAGGTAAGTGTACCACCGACCACATTTCGATGGCGGGGCCGTGGCTCAAATTCCGGGGTCACTTAGATAACATCTCGAATAACATGCTCATCGGGGCCGTGAACTTCTATACCGAAAAAACCAACTCGGTAAAGAACCAACTGACAGGCGAATACGGCGGTGTCCCCGACGTTCAGCGGGCTTATAAAGTAGCTGGTGTTGGCTCGGTGGTGGTTGGCGACGAGAATTACGGCGAAGGTTCTTCCCGCGAACACGCGGCAATGGAACCCCGTTTCCTGGGTGTGCGGGCCATTCTGGTGCGCTCGTTTGCCCGTATCCACGAAACCAACCTGAAAAAGCAGGGAATGCTGGGCCTTACCTTCGCCAACTCCGCCGACTACGACAAGGTGCAGGAAGACGACAGTATCGACATCAAGGGCTTGACGACCTTCGCCCCCGGTGTGCCGCTAACAGTTGTGCTGAACCACGCCGACGGCTCCGTGGACGAGTTCGCCGTGAACCATACCTACAACCAAGGTCAAATTGAGTGGTTCAAGGCGGGTGCCGCGTTGAATATTATCCGAATGAAGCAGGGAGCGTAGGTTGCTTACTAAAGTATAAAAAAGGCCGGCTACGGAATGTGGCTGGCCTTTTCAGGTTTGTTACTTCCCCTTCAACGACTCAATCACAATCTCCTCAAACCCCGGTAGTGTTTTATAAGCATAGATCGCCCGCCATTTGGTGTCTTTGTAGTCGAAGGAGGCTTCCAGAAAAGGTTTTTCCTGGCCATTTGGCACCGAACCAATGGTCGAGTCGTTGGGCTTGCGGTTAATGCGTACTGGAATGTCGCGGTAATATTTGAAATATTCCGGGTGGGTCAGGTAACCAAGCGGGGTAACATCGTAGGGGATAAACCCTTCAACACCAAATAGTTTCGAGGCCCGACCCTGCCACGGGCGCAGTTGGGCATACACCCATTGGTCTCCCTCGAATGTTGACTTTTCCATGAACTCAATGTCGGTTTTGCCGAGCAGAAGGTAGGCACTGCACTCAAACCCCGACAACACTAGTTTGATCCCCGCATCAAACAGCACCCGAAAGGCTTCGGGGTCGCGCTCGAAGTTGTAATCGCCCACAGTCACTTTTTCCAGACCGGGCCGGAATGGGAAACCTGGCATTCGACCTGCACACACGATCACTTCCTCAATTTGTGCAGCCAGTTCGGGGTGGTTCTTCACGACGGTTGCCACGTTGGTAACGGGGCCGAGAGCAAGAATGGCCAGTTTTTCCTTGCGAAGTGCGTCGGCTAAAGCGCGGGTAGCGTCATTTTCCACGCCCGTGTCCTGCCCTGTGTTCGAGCCTTTATAGACTGGAATTGCTTTGCGGGACTTGCCCGATGCGTCACGATTATACCAGCCTAACAGTTTCTGGGTTACGTCGTAGCCATAGTCAACGTAGGTCACGGTGCTGATGCCCGCCAGCTCGATTTTGTCGGGGTGGCGCAGGGCCATAATGAGAGTTACGCCATCGTCCACTTCGCGGGGATTAGGCGAGGGCATTCCGATCATAATGTCGGTGTCGAACCACACGCGCCGGGGCAATCCAGCCGGGGGCTTGGCGGGTTGGGCAAGAGCGGTGGTGGCTGTTAGCCAAAAGAATAGAAGTCGCATAAATAAAGGTTGGGACACTTGAAAAGCCATCTCCATACGTTGATTGGTGTGTTTTCTGCGTTAGATTTGCCTGCACTAATTTGAACCACACCCCAATGATAGTGAGATTTTATTGACCGCCAACTTGGAACCAACAACACAACCCGATTTTCAGCACGGCTACAGCAGTGGCGTTGAGGGAATCGTACCCGATGCCTACGAAAGCTACCTTTCCAGCCAGGTTAATCTGGAGTGGCTCAACGAGCGCGTGGCCGAGAAACGGGCGGCCATCAGTCGCCTTGACGAGCAGGTAACCCAGGTAACTGCCGCCCGAAAAACGGCTTTTTCCACCCTGCAGGAGCATCTATTACCCATCAGTGTGGCAGCAAAGCAGGTTGAGCAATTCGATAATGACCAGAAAAACGTATTGGCTGAACAAAGCCAGTTGAAACAAAAGCGGTCTAGTGCCAAACCCGAATACTCATTAGTAGCAGGACTGATTTTTGTGATCGCCGGTTTATCCTTTCTGCTGGGCGACCTCATTATCTCGCACGAAATTGTGGCCTATGCCCTCAATATCCGCAATAACACCGAAGCCTGGGCCTTTGCCGTGGGCCTGGCGATGGTGTCGATCCTGCTCAAACCCGCCTACGACCGGCTTATCGAACAGCCCTACCAGCGTGACCCCGTTCAGAATGGTCGGCGATATGGGCGGTTCAAGGTGGGGTTGGCAATTTTTGCCGTGTTGACATTAACAGTGCTGGGTTGGTTTCGCTATGAAGCCTACCGCACCGACCAACTCAAATCGGCCATAAACAAGTCGATTCGGCAGATGCAGCAAAACGCCACCCCGGTGGATGGCGACCCCGGTGCAGCCCTCGCCAACCCGGCTTTGATGACCCAAATAGAAAACCAGTTGCGCGACTCAGCAACCCTTAACCTGACCCTGGTGAACAGCCCGTGGGCGTTGCTGTCGTTTGTGCTGAGTGGCTTGTTGTTCGCATTGGCGGGGGCAGTTTGCCTCGGCATCGGCTTGCCGGTGGTGTCGGCTTTTTGGTTCCGCTGGCTTCAAGTCGACATCCGGCTGGGGAAACTCCGCCGACGGCTCCGGCGACTTCAACAGGCGCAGGCACCCGCCGAAGCCACCCTTACGAAGCACCTTACCCGCAAAGCCATTCTCGAATACGACCTTTTGCTCATTCCCGACCTCGCCGACCTGACTGCCCAACAGCAATCGTTGCAGGCCGAACTTGCCAGTTTGCTGGCCGAGTGTCGTCTGGCTCAAATCGACAGCCGCACGGCCAATTTCACCGATGGTTTTCAGAAAGGGGCCGTTGCCCGCCAAACCCTCACCGAACCCGAACAGCAACAGATTCGCACGGGCTATCTACCCAGTCAGGGCGTATCGCGATTCCCCAAACAGGCCGTGCAACCGCGCCCGCACGAAGCCATCCGAAAAGTGATTGCCGAGGGGTTAGGCGGGGAGTAGGGAGGCATTTTGAGTGGCACCCCCGTAGAAATCTATACCGATTAAACAGCAAACAGGCTTGCGTCCATTTGTGTTACCTTTGTAGCGGAACTTAGTTCGTAGACTACACTCCGTTATAACCGACCAATCGCATTGAGGTCTTAATCCTGTAAATCGTCAACGCCATGATTGCCGAGATCGAAACAGCTCACTATCAATTTACAGTCGGGGAATACCACCGCATGGGCAAAGCCGGTATTTTTACCGAAGACACTGAAGTTGAACTACTTAATGGTCAGATATATACAATGAGTCCGGTTGGAAGAAAGCATGCTGCCTGTGTGAAACGAATCAATAATCTGTTCTCGAAACGATTAAGCGATCAGGCAGTTATCAGCATTCAGGACTCCATAATCCTGAACGATTACTCCGAACCAGAACCCGACATTGCTTTGCTGGCTCCCCGCGATGATTTTTATGAAGCCCGTCTTCC
>JAJAYX010000246.1 GCA_026785985.1 Rudanella sp.
GGATCGCGGAGGGTCACCTGCCCGTGGAAAAATGCTTTCTGGAGATTTCCCCGAACAATCAGGTTGCGGTAGTCGTACCCCTGAAACCCAAACCGACCTAATTTACCGTCGATGTCGATGTCGGCTTTGGTTAGGTCAAGCCCACCCCGGCCCTTGATGCGCCCCTGCCCGTCGAGCTTTTGGATGAGTTCGGGTTGGTCGATCAACTCGCCAAGCGCAAAATTTTCACCTTTAAAAGTAGCGGCAAATGTCGTTTGGGCGGGTTTTGCACCGAGTTTCAATTGCAGATCGCCCGTCACGTTGCCAATGGCGGTGCGGAAGGCACCTGCCGTGCGGAAATTATCGAACGGCCCACTGAAGGTGGCGTTGAAGCCTACTGAGCCGAGTTTCTGGACGACTTTGTTGAAATCAGCATCAGGATAATATTGCCGGATGTCGGCCATGTTGACTTCCGAAGGCGTGAAGGCAAAATCTGTCACGATCCTGTCCACATTGGGCAAGCCGTTGAACCCGATGCTGCCCGCCAGCCGACTCCGCAAACCGGGGCCAAACCGGAGGTCGGTGCGCTGTAGTTTAAAGTTATCGACGGTGCCAATGAAGTCGGAGGTGATAGTCCAGGTTTCGCGGAGATTGCGGACGTACTCCGAAAAATAGCCGAGATCGGCGGAGGTCAGTGTTGAGTTTCGGAGCCGTCCAATCATGGTTACTTCGCGGTTGAAATCGCCAAAAGCCGAGGGGCTATCGAACAAAAACACCACCTGTTCGCGCACCTGGGAAGTGTTTATACGGGCTTCTAAATCACGCAGTTCCATCTTTTTAGCGCACCACAAAAACCGTGTGTTTATTTTATGAACCTGTAGGCCCGAACCGCGATCAACGGCTTTGATATTGCGCCCTTCCAGGGCGATGGTGTCGCCAAGAGCCAGAAAATTGCGGACGTTTCCGTTTAGTTTTTCGAGCCGGAAATGGTAATAATCGAACAGCTTCCGGTCGTTCATGAACGGTTCGCGGGGATCATCGAACTGAAACGCGCCCCCAATCACGGTGGCCTTGCCAATGGTGAATGGCACGTTGTTATCCGGTTTTTTGGGCTGCGTGGTGTCGGCGGCCAAAAGTTCGCCAATGCGGTTAATAAGTTCGTCGATGTTGAGGTCGCCGTTGGTTCGTTTCACCAACCGAACGTCGGGTTGGTAGAGCAGCACCTCATCCAAATGAATGGTGTGGGCCGACGAGTCGATCAGGTTGCGCAGGCTGTAATTCACCTCAAGCCGCCCCACGTCGATCATGGCTTTCTTTTCGGTGTCTTTGATGCTCACTCCCTCCAGCACGACCGAATCGAACCACTTAATCGAAACATGCTGAATATCAATGGGTAGCTGTAATTTAGCGGACACCCGCGTGGCGAGTTCCCGCACCACTTTTGTTTGAATCGCCGGAATCTGTAAACCAATCACAACGGCCAATACCAGTCCAATCGCACCCATCAGGACGAAGAGAACCATTTTCAGCAGTATAGACAGGGCATTACGCATTTATGGGGGTTGGATTCTGGACGTTGGAGACGAAGCTTCCACTGTCTAACATCTATTATCCAACGTCTGATTCACAAATCTATTAATTTTGTGCGGTGAATTTATTAGCTATCGAATCCTCCTGCGACGAAACATCGGCGGCAGTCCTGATTAATAACCAGATTTGCTCCAACGTGATTGCCGCGCAACTCATCCACGAACACTATGGGGGCGTGGTACCCGAACTGGCTTCCCGCGCTCATCAACAGCACATTGTGCCGGTGGTCGAACGCGCTTTGGCCGATGCAAAGCTACCCAAAACCGCGCTCAATGCCATCGCTTTTACACGCGGGCCGGGCCTGTTGGGGTCGTTACTCGTGGGCGCGTCCTTCGCCAAAGCACTGGCTCTGGGCCTGAACGTGCCGCTCATCGAGGTGAACCACATGCAGGCCCACGTGCTGGCCCATTTTATTGGCGAAAACAACCCGGCCTTTCCGTTTTTGTGCCTGACCGTCAGCGGGGGACATACCCAAATTGTGCTGGTTCGTGCCCCGCTCGACATGGAAGTGATTGGCCAAACGCAGGATGATGCCGTGGGCGAAGCCTTCGACAAATCGGCCAGGTTGCTCAACCTGCCGTATCCGGGTGGGCCGCTCATCGACAACTATGCCAAACAGGGTAATCCGCTGGCTTTCAAGTTACCGCTGGGTGAAATGCCGGGTTTAGACTTCTCATTTAGTGGCATAAAAACGGCCATTTTGTATTTTTTGCGTGACCAGACAAAGGCCAACCCCGCCTTCATTGCCCAAAATCTGCCCGACATTTGCGCCACTATTCAATACACGCTGGTGCAGATCTTGCTGAACAAACTGAAGCGGGCGGCCCGCGAAACCGGCATCCGCGACATTGCCATTGCCGGGGGCGTGTCGGCCAACAGCGGTTTGCGGGAGGCTCTGCAAAAAACCGGCCACGAATTGGGTTGGCGCGTATTTATTCCGGCTTTTGAATACTGCACCGACAATGCCGCCATGATTGCAATGGCGGCAAAATTCAAATTTGACCAGGGCGATTTTGTCGGGCAGAATGTTAGCCCGCTACCGAGAATGACATTTTGAAAACCATGAAAATCTCCCAACTCCTCCTCTACCCCGTTAAATCCCTCGGGGCCATTTCTGTTTCGGAAGCCGTTGTCGAAACGCGGGGATTCTGCCACGACCGACGGTTTATGCTGGTGCAACCCGTTACCGACGAAAACGGGCTGGCTGGCGGTCTGATGATGACCCAGCGCGAACACACCGGGATGGCCCTGATCGACGTGGCTTTTGGTGATACCGATACCATCCGAATCTGGCACCGAAGCACCCCCGACGATGGGCTGACGGTGCCGCTGACTCCCGCCCGAACGGGGGAGGCCCTGGTTGTGAATGTTTGGGACAGTGCTGATTTTGTGGCTCAAACCGTCAGCGCGGAGGCCGATGCCTGGTTTAGCCGGGTGCTGCAAACGCCTTGCCATTTGGTTTATATGCCCGATACCACCGAACGGGCCATTACCTCACGGTATCGCCAACCCGACAACCAAAGCCCCGCGCCCGTGGTTAGCTTTGCAGATGGTTTTCCGTACCTGACAGCCAGCCTGGAATCATTGGCCGAACTGAACCGGCGGTTAGACGAACCCGTAGAAATGAACCGCTTTCGCCCCAACATCGTGATTGAGGGGGCCAATGAGCCACACGACGAGGATACCTGGGCGCATTTCCGGGTGGGCGAATTGGATTTTTACAGCGTGAAACCCTGCGTTCGCTGCGTGATGACGACGATTGATCCACAAACGGCCCAAAAAGGAAAAGAACCCCTCAAAACGCTGGCCACCTACCGGCGCGTGGACAACAAAATTCTGTTTGGGCAGAACGTAATGGCTGGGGGCGAAGGCGTGGTGCGGGTGGGGGATAGGATTGAGGTGTTGAAACGAATGGAGACCTGGATTTGAAACAACTATACACTTTTTATTACCTCAGTCTGCCTGTTGTTGTGGGGGCTGTTTTCGCGAACCGGATGGCCGCCCGCCTGTCCGATGTGGAACCCATTCACTGGGCCACGTCGATTGTGCTGGCCCTGGTTGTCTGGATTATCTACACTCTCGACCGGCTGTTTGATAACAGCAAACCCGGCGGGGCGCAAACACCCCGGCACCTGTTTCATCAACAACACAAAACGTTGCTGTGGCCGGTAGTGGCGGGTGCGGCTGTGCTGGCAGGTATTCTGGTCTTTTTCCTGAAGAAAACCGTCTGGCAGTTTGGGCTGGTGTTGGGGGCGGTGTGCGCGGCTTATGTGTTTGCCGTGTTTCGTCTACCTGCCAACCACCCGGCTTTGTTGCTGAAAGAGCCGTTGGTAGCCCTGCTTTTTTCGGCGGGTGTATGGGGCAGCGTCTGGGCGCAACGCCCGGCCATTTCGGGTGTCGAGTGGGCCGAGTGGCTGATGTTCACAGGCATCGCTTTTCAGAACCTGTTATTGTTTGCCGTGTTCGAACAGGCCGAACGACCGGGCAGCGATCAACGCTCCTTAGCCACGGTTTGGGGCAGCAGCACCTGCGATAAACTCCTGCGCTGGCTCACATTTGCTGTTGTTGCCACGGCCTTCGGGATTTGTTTAATGGCTGACAATGATAGTGTTCGGGGCGGTTTGCGGTTTGCGCAACGGTCGGCCCTGATGCTGGGCATCATGAGCGTGGTGCTGTACGCCATCCAACGATATCCGAGGTATTACGGCAAACACGAACGCTACCGGTGGCTCGGTGATGCGGTGTTCTGGTTACCGGTGCTGGTGTTATGAAGGAGCCGTTAAGTTTGTAAAGATGAGGGTCATTTAAGTAGATTTGAAGAGATTAATACAATCAGGAATGCCCGCCAAGGATAAGTATCACCAAACCGTTCGGACAGCTTTAGAAAACGACAACTGGATTGTTACGCACGATCCCTACAAAGTTGTTTTAGGCCGTAAGCGCGGGTATATCGACCGGGCTACTGAAAAAATGCTGGCAGCAGAACGCGAAGGCCGGAAAATTGCTGTCGAAGTGAAGAGTTTTCTTGGCGTTTCAAACTTGGACGAGTTTGAAGATGCACTTGGGCAATTTTTGATTTATCAGGTAGCAC
>JAJAYX010000247.1 GCA_026785985.1 Rudanella sp.
ATTGTGAATAACACGATCATAACGGGTGCTGACCCATACCGCAACAACCGGACAGTTGGCGCACGGGGTGGTTCGGCCTCAACAAACCGTTACAACGGCGACTTCAACAACACGCCCCGGACCTATGACCCGAACCGGGCAGGTGGTCGTCAGGCTACTGGGTCGGCACCGGCATACAGTGGTAACACAGGTTCGGCAAGCACCGCCCCAACAAACGCTGGCTCGAGCGATGGGTATTATGCCCGTCCACGTCAGAACAGCCGGGGAACGTATTACTACGAGAACGGTGGTTCAGGTTCGACTCCCTCGGGCAACAGCTCACGGACAAGCACTCCGGCTCCGAACAGCACCTACAACAACAATTCGGGCAACAGCAGCAACGGTGGTTATTATTCGGCTCCCCGCCAAAACAGCCGGGGAACCTACTCAGCCCCAACCGACAATGGTGGAGGCAATCGTAGCAGTCAGCCGGGCTATCAGGCTCCACAGCAGCAGCAACAGCAACGCAGCACCTACGAAAGCCGCCCAAGCTATCAGCCTCAGCAAAGCCAGTCGGCTCCGTCGAGCGATGGTGGCTCACGCGGAGGTGGCAGCTATTCGGCTCCATCGAGCAGTGGTGGCAGTTCGTCGGGTGGTGGATCACGCGGTCCACGATAGGAACCGCTCATAAAGTTTTTACAGAGAAAAACCCCGTCGTTGGCTACAATTGACGGGGTTTTTTGTTTATATATCAGTGCGATTAAACGATGCCCGACGTACATTGTCATACCGTTAAATCACATACTGAACAACTACACAAATGATTACGAGACTACTCATAACCAGCGGCTTGCTTCTAATGGCAGCGGTCGCGTTCGCACAGGATTATTCGGGTGATGTGTTCCGTTTTTCAAACCAGCCCATTACCGGCACGGCCCGTTTTCAGGGATTGGGCGGAAACCATGCTTCCCTTGGTGGCGATGCCAGTGCGGTGTTTAGCAATCCGGCCGGTCTGGGTTTTTATAACCGCTCGGAACTAAGTATTAGTCCAGGCCTTAATTTACTGAATGTTCAAAGTCAGTATATTGACCGGACGACAACGGCCACTAAAACGGCACCCACTATTAATAATGCAGCCCTGATTTTTGCGGGTGACCCCTCCAAACGCGGTACTCGCTGGAAGCGCACTGCTTTTGGCATTACGTATTCACAGCAGGCTAACCTGCTCAATGAGTTTACGTTCAGTGGCTTGAACGCCAAGAGTTCGCTGGCCGATGCTTTTGCGCAGGATCTGAACCGCTACAACATTAACTCAACGGACCTCAACAATGCGTTTGATAACAACACCGGCACCGTAACAAACCTGTATGGAGGGTCTAACCGGGAGATTTCCAACACGGCTTATCTGTCAGCAGCTTATCAATTGTATTTAGTCGAACCCGTTGGTACTACAAATACCTACGCCAGAACCGATCGTTTTTTGGGCAATTCAGTAAGAGGAACGCAACAAACGCAAAGCTTTTCGGCACGCGGTCGGCAAACCCAATGGACGTTTGCCTACGCCGGCAATCTGGATGATAAGTTGTATTTGGGAGCTTCGATTGCCCTCACGCGGTCGCGGTATGATTTCACCAACCGCTATGATGAAGGCTTCGCCAACCCCGATCAAATTCGCGGCCTCAGCGACCAAAGTGAGTTATCCGTTCGGGGTAATGGGTTCAATGCATCGCTTGGTGCCATTTACAAACCAACGCCGTTTTTGCAGTTAGGAGTAACCGTACAGTCACCAACATTCAGTTCGATGACTGAGACCTATACCCGCTCGTTAGGGGTAGATATTATCGGTATTAAAGATGTTGATGCGCAGGGCCGACCCGTTCGGTTTGTGCCTGACATACAGCGGTATGACCTCCCCCCCAACGATTTTGAGTATACGATGACCACGCCCCTTCGGGCATCGGGGGGAGCTACGTTTTTTGCGGGTAAACATGGTTTCGTAACGGCCACTGCCGAATACGTAGGGTATTCGGGGATGCGCGTGGGCACCAGCGTTTATGAGGGGGCTGCTGATAATCAGGCATTCAAGAATGACAATACAGGCTATGTGAAGTCGATTTATCAGAATGTGATCAACTTCCGGGCGGGGGCTGAACTCCGGGCGGGCATATTCCGGGTGCGGGCAGGGGCTGCTTATCTGCCAAGTCCCTACAAATCGACGTTTGATGCCCTCGCCAAAAATGGCGACCGCAATACGGTATTGTTTTCCGGCGGCCTGGGCGTTCGCAATGAGCGGTTCTTCGCCGATGTGTCGGGCGTTATGTACGGCTCAAAAACGGCCTACGTTCCCTACTCGGTGAACAACCCCCAGGACTATGCCGGTGCTAACCTGAACAGTCGAATGACAAACGTGACGCTGTCGATTGGGACATTCTTTTGATTGAGTGAATGAGTGCATTATGCTGTGCAGGCAATTCACTCAATCGCACATTCACTCATTATCTTCAGAGCCAGTTTCCTAACTCCCGCAGCAATGCCTGTTCGTCGGCGGGGCCGCTGATGATGATGTCGGCTTGAGTATAAAATGGCAGGCGGAGTTCGTATCGGTGGCGGAGTTTATCGATCAGTTCAGGGTCGTAATGATTAAACATCGGGCGGTCGTACGCAGCGTGAGTAACCATACGTTCGGCCAGTATTTCGGGAGAAATATCTAAGAACACAGAGATTCCGGCAGTTTTTATGTAGTCCATATTCTCGTGGCAACAGGGCATTCCTCCCCCCGTTGCCACCACCAGAGCGTCGCCGGGCCGGATGGTGTGCAATGCCCGACTCTCGGCCTCCCGGAAATACGGTTCTCCCGATTGGGCAAAAATCTCGGCAATTGTCCGGTTTTCTTCGCGCGTAATACTCTTGTCGGTATCCACAAATCGATAGTGCAGTTCATTGGCCAAACGTCGGCCAAGGGTGCTTTTGCCCGACGAAGGCATTCCAATGAGGAAGATGTTTTTCACTCTATTTCACTAAATCAATCACCTCCTCCGCTGTTGGCGTGGTGTTCACGTGCCATTTGCCGCGCACGGTGCCGTTGCTCAGGAGCCATGTGCCGGGGTTGGAGCGGCTGATGGTTTTAAGGACGGTAGCATCGGCCTGATAGACGTTGGCTTCTAACTGGTATTCTTTCATGAAAGCTGTGATCTCATCATTACCCACCGAAGTCAAAATGTAGGGCGTAACGGCAGAACCTTGCAACCCTTTCAGCAGCGACCGGATGGCGGGCATGCTCCCCGCATCGAAGTCTTTCACGTTTTTGATGATCACAAACAGTTTGTTTCCCTCAAACGTTTGTTGGGTAAAATCACCATCGGCATCGTTCCAGACGCGATAATCGGTAATTTTTGGCTTGGCGTTTTCATTCAGCAACACCATTTCTTTGAAGGTGTAGCCTGGCTCCATGGGGTATTTGTCTAACTCGACTTCTTTGCCATCTTTAGTCAGGATGTATTTATACCGGAGTTCTTCGGAAGCCTTCATCTGGGTCGGAATGCTCTTGCCAACGGCGTAGGGCAGCAGATCGAGCGGGGGAAGAAACTCGATGGCGTAGATGCCAAGTGCCACCGACAGAATGGTTGCCAGGCCCACAATCCAGCCGGTTTTGCGGGAGGGCATCCGGTTGCGGTGGCCAATAATGAACAGAATGAGCACCATCAGTACCACGTCTTTGGTGAACGATGTCCAGGGTTTCAGTTTGATCGCATCGCCGAAACAACCGCAGTCGGTCACCTTGTTGAAATAGGCCGAATAAAACGTCAGGATGGTGAAATAACTGACCAAAGCCAACAACACCCAGGTAGTCAATTTGGGTCTGTAGGAAGCCAGCAGGGCCATACCCAGCACAACCTCCAGCACACACATGACCACAGCAATGAGCAGGGCCGCCGGAATCGTTGCTTCAAAAAAACCGTGCAAAGCGGGCAAATCCTGGGCAAACACCTCAAAGTATTCTTCCAGTTTAATCTGTGTCCCGACGGGGTCGTTAAGTTTAATGAGGCCCGAAATAATAAAGATTACGCCAACTAAATAGCGGGCGATGCGGGCGGCAATTAGCATTCCGTGCGTGCCGGTTTTCGCTTTAGGAGTGATTACTGTTGTTTCCATTAGTAGGTTTTAGCTGGAGACTGTAAACTATTCGCTCAGTTTAATAAGACAAAATACGGCGTAATTAATCATGTCCATGTAGTTGGCATCGACACCTTCCGAGACCAGCGTGGCCCCGGCATTATCTTCGATTTGCTTGGTTCGGAGCAATTTCATCAGGATGATATCAGTCATCGAACTCACCCGCATATCGCGCCAGGCCTCGCCATAATCGTGGTTTTTGGCAAACAGCAGGGTCATAACGGCGTTCATTTGGGCATCATACAGTTTCTCAAGTTCGGCGGTGGGAATGTCCATCCGGGGCGATTCAGGAGTCGTATCGTGCTGTAAGGCCATCTGAATCAAGGCCATTACGCAATAATTGATGATGCCGACAAACTCCGGTTCGATACCTTCCCCTATCTTTGATACACCTTTTTCCTGCAAGGTTCGGA
>JAJAYX010000248.1 GCA_026785985.1 Rudanella sp.
ATCTTCGTAGTGTTTGTAAATCCCCAGACGACTGAGCCGGGCCGGAACAGCCAAAATGCTGAGTTGAACAGAATATCCACTGGTCTTCAACTGCTTCATTGTCTGCAAAATAGGAGCCGAATCGCCCCCGAGTGTGCCATCCAAAATCAGGTTGCGCCCGCTTTCAACCGTGGCTGCAATGAGTTTTTGCTGCCATTTGAAGGTGTCGGGATTGACCAGAAAAGAAGCCTGATCGGGATTGTTTTTTTGAAGCCACAAAAAGTTGGGGTGGTACTCCCGAAGTGCGTCGGAGTTGACTATAACTACGCCTTCTACTTCAGAAAACGATTGCTGCATGGCCAATGCCAAATCTGATTTTCCGCTACCGGACTGTCCGCCTAAAAAAATAGCTTTCGGTGAAAAAGTCTGGCTTGTTTCGTCGAAAGCATCTGGTAAAATGTCCTGTAAAAAAATAAGCTGATTCTCTGTCTCAGAAAGTAAATAGGTTTGCTGGGCAGTACTAATGGACATGAGCAGGAGCTAAAGTGCGTTCAGTTTCCAATGCGGTAAGTTCACGCCATTCGGTGGTGATACTGGTTATAAACTCCCCAATTTCGGGTAAACTCTTACCGCCTAAACGTCGGTATGCGCGTCCAATTTCTTTAGAACGATTCTGCCAGGAGTTGATTAATGTTTGGTCAACGTCAAATTCCTGGCGTTCAGCATGACAAAGCCGCCCGTATATGCCTCTCAAACTGCACGTCAAATCATACGCCGATTCGCTCAAGGCGAAGGTTTTCAGGCCCAGTGGGTCGGTTTGTTGCGGATGCGGGAGTTGGTCGGCCATAGCGATAGTGTAGTTCGTCCTTAACAAATATACGCAAATTTCAGGAAATGGTTCAGACCGTCAGGCGGTTAAACAACGCCCGAAACCGTTCGGGAGATTGACCATCGAAGAAACGGCGTTGGTTTTGAACGGCCTTCTTTCGGAGATGGGCATAAGCACGCTCCAGACCAAAATGAAGTGCGACGGTAATTTGATCAGTCGAACCATTGGTTTGTATTATGGTTGAAGTCAACTCGTTATGTCTCATAAATCGAGCTAACTTCTCCTGATTATCAGCCGTTTGAATAGCAATTAACGGACGACCAACACTGCACACTTCGTAGGCCACTGTGCTACAGGCCGTAATAGCCAACTGGCACTTGATTAGTTCGCCCACCATTTGTTCGGCGGTCAGATTCGACAGAATTTTCAGGTGTTTAAAACTCGATTGCAGGGCCTCAATGGTCGGGCGGTTCTGTTGCATAGGGCCAACCACCACGTGAACACGCCACTCCTGCTTCAGCAGTCCGAAATAAACTAATAGCCCTTCCAATACCTGGAGCGTTGTGTTGCTGGGATCGGCACCGCCGAGGCTGACAAAAATTGGCCCTTCCAGTGGAATGAGGGTTTTGGGAGTGAAGAAAGGTGGGCGCAACAGGGCATAGCGCGGCCCCAGCAAAAATTGGGTGTAGGGTTCGCTTTTGTAGTCGTATTCCGTAAGTCCCCCCGCATGGTTCACCACCACGTCGGCCACCTGATGGCCTGTCACCAAATCGTCAATGTAAACCAGGGCGCGGGCCATATCCCGACAGATTAACTGATATTGGTTGTCAAAAGCGTACCCATCCAGAACCACCACCTCATCGCTATTGACCACGGCAAACAGATCATCGCTGGTTGCTAACCAAACCGTTTCAACACCCTTTTCCTCAATTAATTTTACGACGGCTGGCGCGGGTTGCACAATAGCAAACCGCCGGTTATAAGTTGGGCCAAGCATTTCGGCCAGAGCCAGGCATCGCATCACGTGGCCTAACCCAATTTGGGGGTTGCCGTCGGCGCGGAACAGCACGGAACGGGGTCGAGAAGGGATCATACGTTTGTCAGTCGCCATTTAAACTCTGCTATCTGCCAGTCTTCTTCCGTGTCGATGTCGTGGGCCTGCATTTCGGAGATCACAATTGCCCCGGCGTTGGCACTGATCAACTGTCGATTTTTGAGCAGGGCCGCCGTTCTGAACACATAAAACTGCCCCGTATCGTGGTAGGCTTTTTCCAGATCCTGCGACCGGGTTTGTTGGTGTTCGGGTTGGAGCCACCGAACCCGGCCTGAAGTCTCTACACCCACAGCCCGCTGCACCGGAAACCCGAATGTCTGCACCGGATAAACCGTGTCGAACGCCTGGTTCGTGAGCGTATCAAACGCCCGCCGAAGCAAAGCTGCCGTTACAAAAGGGGTGGTGGGGTACAGGCAGCAACCAAACTCAAATAATTGGCCAAGTCGTTCATAATCAGCCATTACTTCCAGCAACGCATCGGTTGTGGTAGCGTGGTCATCGGCGTTTTCCGCGCTCCGTATAAACGGCACCGAAGCCCCATAGTGCCGGGCAACGTCAGCAATTTCGGCATCGTCGGTAGACACCATCACCTCCTGAAACAGCCCCGATTGCAGGGCGGCTTCGATCACGTAGGCAATGATGGGTTTGCCCAAAAAGGGCCTGATATTCTTGCGTGGAATGCGTTTACTGCCCCCTCGGGCCGTAATGATGGCAACGTTGTTCATGATAGTGGCAAAGATAGGGCGTTGTGGGGTTGTTCGGACTTTGTGCCAACTTTGCAGAATGCTCGATAATCGTCCCCTGCGCTGGAAAGAGGAGCGTTGGCCTTTGCTGATGGCCTTATTGCTGCTGTTTATCTTGTATTCCCCTTACTGGCTGTTAGGTCAGGATGCGTTTTTTCTGATTCACGATTTCTTAGATGACTCGTCCTACAATTTCGACCCTTTAGTACTGTCGGGAAAGGCGTTTGACTTTGGGGCCGGGGCCACCCTGCCGAACATTATGAACGGACTACCGCGCCCGGCCATGCATTCCGGTTTGTATGTGTCGGTTTGGTTTTTTGCCCTTCTGCCGCCGTTTTGGGCCATTTTGCTTAATTTCCTACTCGTTCACGCCATTGGATTCGTGGGGATGTACGCACTCCTGCGGGCCTACATTCTGCCTGAACGGAGCCAGTCCTTCGTAGCGGCTGGCGTGGCCCTGATTTTTGCCCTGATTCCTACCTATGCCAACTATGGTCTGTCGATGATGGGGCAGCCGTTGTTACTAATGGCGTTCCTGAATCTGATAAATCACAAGGGCAATTGGAAAACATGGCTCGTCATTCTGGCCTTTCCGTTCTATTCGTTCCTGGTGCGGTCGGGGCTGTATATCCTGGTGGGGCTGGGCATTCTCGGCCTTGTTGATCTCATTAAAACTCATAAAATCAATGGGTTATATTGGCTGGGGCTTTTCCTGCTGGCGGGCCTGTATGTACTGGTTGATTTCCCCATGATTGGTTCGTATCTGACCAACTCGTTCGTATCGCACCGCACGGAGTATGACCCGGCCGTCTTGGTTTCGCCCAGTTTGCTCGATGGCTTGAAAAGTGCGGTGTTGCTGTTTGTTCAGGGGCAATACCATGCCGGGATTTTTTGTCCGCTGCCAATCGTCCTTTTATGGGCGTGGTGGTTCGGGCGATCCCGCCAACGAAACAGCCTCCTGCTTTGGCTGATGGGCGCGATTTTGGCCATCTGCCTGCTCCACGGTTTCTATCCGTGGC
>JAJAYX010000249.1 GCA_026785985.1 Rudanella sp.
GGGCTAATCCGGACAGTACACAACCCGTGCAGACGGCCCCAACAGGTCGGCCACAGCGTCCGGGTGGGCAACGTCCGGCGGGTGCAGGCAGCAATGGCGGCATGATGCCCGGCATGGGCGATCCGGCGGGCCGGGTGCAAACGCCACCCCCCGTTATTCCCGGCACCAGCTCCGACAATACCGTTCGAGGTGCCGCCAAAATATCCGGGATTATCCTGGATTCGGCTTCGCGCCAGCCGGTTGAATTTGCGAGCGTAGCCTTGATCAACGTTGCCACCGGAAAACCTATCGACGGGGCCTCTGCCGACGATAAAGGCCGGTTTACGATAACCAGAGTGCCGGTTGGTGAGTTTAATTTGCTGATTTCGTTTGTGGGGTATCGCAACAAAACTGTCCGCAGTATTCGCGTGGTGACCAAGGGTGATGAAGTGAACACGGGCATTGTAAACCTGCGCTCCGACACCAAAACCCTGAACGAAGTAACCGTAACCGGGCAAGCTGCTTTGATTGAAGAAAAGGTGGACCGGCTCGTCTATAACGCCGACAAAGACATTATGTCGAAAGGGGGCGATGCCACGGATGTGATGCGAAAAGTGCCGCTGCTGTCAGTCGATTTAGACGGAAACGTATCCTTGCGGGGGAGCCAGAATGTGCGGGTGTTGATCAACAACAAACCTTCCACCATTGTGGCTAGCAGCGTTGGCGATGCACTGAAGCAGATTCCGGCCGACATGATTAAGTCGGTGGAGGTGATCACCTCGCCCTCGGCCAAATACGATGCTGAAGGAACAGCGGGCATCATCAACATCATCACCAAGAAAAACACCTTGCAGGGCGCCACCCTAAGCCTCGACACGGGCGTGGGCAACCGGGGAGCTAATCTCGGCCTGAATGGTAGCCTGCGCACGGGTAAAATGGGCTTTAACCTCGGCGGTTTCGGGCGGGCTAATTACAACGTTCGCGGAGCGTTCGACAACACGCAGCGCACATTCGCAGCCAACGGCGTGAGCACAACCCACCAGATTGCCAATACCATGAACGAGGGGGCTTTTGGGCAATATACGCTGAGTTGGGATTATGACATCAGCAAATACAGTGCGCTCACGGCGAGCGTTCGTTTTGGCTTGCGCAATAACATCACCACACAGGACAACCTCCGTACTGAGACAAGCTCACCAAACTCAACGTCGATGCAAGTGGGCTTACGTGATGTGTTGTCCCGCGACAACTCCAACACAGTCGATGCGAACATCGATTATACCCGCACGTTTGAGAAACCCCAGAAAGAGTTTAGCATTTCGGGACAGTTCAGCCGCAATACCCGTGAGAATAACTTCACCGCCGATATTCTGAACAACGTTGATTTGCAAACAATTATCTCGCGGCAGCGCAACGTGAACCCCAGCTATAATCAGGAATCGACACTGCAAATTGATTACCAGACTCCGCTTGCCCAAAACCAATTGATCGAGTTTGGTGGTAAAGCCATTATGCGGAAGGTGAATAGCCAGTTTTCGTATCTGCTGGCAACGCCCCCCTCGCTCGACCAGTTTCTGACCGACGGAACCCGGCCCGGTAACACCCTGAACTACAACCAGGATATTGCCGCCACCTACATTTCGTACACTTACACCTCGAAAACCAAATATACTATCAAGGTTGGGTCGCGCTACGAATACACGTTCATCAACGCCAACTTCTCCAGAGAGGGTAGTGACCAGAGTGTTAACCAGATACCCGACTACGCCAATTTTGTGCCGAGCATCAATATCTCGAAGGCATTGAAAGGGGGTAAAATAATCAAAATTGCCTACAATCGCCGAATTCAGCGGCCCGGTATCCAGTCGTTGAATCCCAACATCAACGCAGCTAATCCCCTCAATGTGAGCCAGGGAAATCCGAACCTGCGGCCCGAATTGAACGACAATTTTGAGTTCAGCAGCAGCACTTACGTCAAGTCGGTGTATATCAGCGGGTCTCTGTTTGCCCGCTTCTCCAGCAACGCCATCACCAACGTTACCACTACCTCGGCGGTGCAGATTGGCACCAACGCCACAAACCCGGTGTTTCAGAACGCGCTGTTTTCTACTCCGCAGAACATCGGTACGGAAAATGCCTATGGCCTGAACTTGTTTGGTAATGCGACCCTGTTCTCCAAATGGCAGATTGGGGGTGGAGTCGATGCCTACGTGGCCTATTTGAAGGGACAGATTCCAACCGCTCCTACAAGCGGGACAGACGGGTCATCGATTGCCGGCGGAACGGTTTCGACCAGCAACGCCGGGCTTGTTATTTCAGGACGTTTCAATACGAGCGTAGCCCTGAAAAACGGTTGGGGTATCCAGGCGTTTACCTTTGCCAGGGGTCGGCAGGTGCAGTTGCAGGGCTATGATGGCGGGTTTATTTTCTACAGCATGGGCGCGAAAAAAGACTTCAAAAGCAAGAAGGGCAGCGTAGGATTAGCAGCCGAAAATTTCATTGTTAACCCCTTACGGATCCGGTCCGTTTCTGAAACGCCGGGCGTATTTTCCCGCAACAGCCTGACGAGCCGTTACAACTTGGGTTTCCGGGTAAACTTCAGTTACCGCATTGGTAAAATGAGCTTCGATCAGCCCCAACGCCGGAAGCGGGGTGTTAACAACGATGACGTGAAAGAAGGCGAGGGCGGTGGCGACAACGCTGGCGGAGGTCAGCAACAACAGGCACCGGCTGGCGGTCAGCAGGGCGGTGGTGGCCGCAGGCCGAGGTAAAAAAAGCGTGGGGCTAAGGGCTTGGAACTAAGAGTATATTAGCGCATGAGTATCTCTGGGTGCTTTCTTCATGCGCCAACATACCCTTAACCCCAAGCCCTAAAGCATTGCTGCGCCAAACACGCCCGCACTGTCGCCAAGTTTGGGACGGAGAATGGGCGTACGGACTACTTTGTCATTGAAAATGTACTTCTTGATTCGGTTCACGCCTTCTGTATAGAGTTCATCAATAGTGCCAACGCCCCCGCCCAACACGATGGCATCGGGGTCGAGCACGTTGATGATGGTTGAAATAGACCGCCCAAAGTACTCTAACATCCGGTCAACGGTTTGCGAGGCAACAGGGTCGATTTCCTGCCGGTGGCGGTCGATAATGTCCTTTAGTTTTCGTTGTTCGCCACTTTGCTCGTGGTAGAACCGCTGTAAGGCCGGGCCCGACAACACCTGTTCGTTGCAGCCGCGTTTGCCGCAATAGCAGTCATAGCCGTTCTCTTCGAGGATGTTATGACCCCACTCGCCCCCAATGCCGTGCAGACCACCCAGCACCATTGGCTTGCTGTCGGGGCCGGTTTTGAACACCACGCCCCCACCAACGCCCGTCCCCATAATCACACCGAAAACGCACCGATAATCGGACACCACATCGGGCACTACCCCAAGTGAAGCCTCAGCCAAAGCAAAGCAGTTGGCATCGTTGGCCACTGTGATCGGTACAGCCAGGCGCCTGGCCAAATCCTGCACCATTGGCTGGCCATTCAGCACGGTGGTATTGCAATTTTTCATAGTATTGGTCGATGGATCGTTGGTGCCGGGCGTTCCAAATCCAATGTGGTCTGGTTCATAGCCCGTCTCAACCCGCAGCATATCCACCAGCAGTTCAATGCGACTTAGGATATGATTGTAGCCTTTGTCGGCTTCGGTGTCAATTCGTTTGCGAAGAATAACAGCGTCGGGAGAGGGTTTTGAAAGCACAACACCTTCGATTTTGGTGCCGCCAAGGTCGATTCCCCAATAGGTTTGCATAAAGTTAGTTGTAAGTGGTAAGTTGTCAGGCTGTTTCCAGGGGTTGGTTACAGGCCGAAAATTAGCCAAAAACCGGTTATGACTTGGCAAGCCAATAAATATTCGGGAATTTTGAATCGTAAAAGAAACCTTTCACTCCTCCCATGCCCTGGTATCAAAACTTTTTCCACGGTTTGCCGCAGCAGGCCTGGCGAGCTGCCCAAACTGACGACCAAACCCAGCTTGATCTCGAACTGATTGTTGAATCGCTGGAGTTTGGCCCCGGCGATGCCGTTTTCGACATTTTCTGTGGTTATGGTCGTCATGCGCTGCCTTTGGCTCAAATGGGGGCAAAGGTAAGTGGGGTGGATATTTCGGAGGAATATATTCAGGCACTGAAAAAAGAAGCCAATGCCCATAAATGGCCTGTTGAGGGTATTTTAGGGGATTTTATGACCATTGCGGCCTTAGAAAATCGGGCCGGTCAATTCGATGCCGCTTACTGTCTTGGTAATAGCTTCGCGTTTTTTCCGCACACCGATATGCTCCGGTTTATGAAACGAATTGCCCATCTGCTCAGGCCAGGAGGGCGGTTGCTGATTCAGTCGAGCATGGTAGCTGAGGTTGTATTGCCCGATTTTCAGGAGCGCAACTGGATGCCAATTGGTAACGACATAACCGTGCTGGTCGAAAACGAATACAACCCCTCTGAAAGCCGAATCGACCAGCACCTGATTTACATCCGCACTACTCCCGGTGAACCCATTGTTTCCGAGCAGCGAACCGCTCAGTACTACATCTACACCATTGCCGAACTATGCCGACTGTTTACTGAAGCTGGTTTCACGGTGGAAGACCTCTATGGAACGGTTGATCAGCAACCTTTTATGGTGGGTGACGAGGGGGTTTGGATGGTGCTGGAAAAGGGAGTGAGCAGTGCGGGATCAGGAGTTCCTATCCCCTTTCTATCCTTTATTCATGAATAGGCTAATTCGATGAATCTTGGGCAGAATTAGGCGAAAGAACTGTATTTTTCTACTATTTATTGTATTTCTTGTGGTTAAAAAAATGTAAACCGGTATCTTTCAATCAGTTTAACACCGTTAAATTAGCTAAACGGATTATTATGGAAGTTCTGGAACGCAAGCAGCGCACCCGCGAACAGACCCGCTCAGGCATTGTAACTACTGCTAAAGACATTGCCCGTCGGGAAGGATGGCAAGCTGTTTCGATCCGCAAGATCGCCGATGCCATCGACTATAGCCCCCCCATTGTTTACGAATATTTCGACAGTAAAGACGTGTTGTTTGATGAAATCCGCAAAGAAGGGTTTCGCTTTTTGCATAAAGAATACGAACGCATCGATAAACTTTACCGAGACCCCGAAAAACGGCTCTACGAAATCTCGATGGCCCAATGGGAGTTTGCTTTGAAGCAGCCTGAGATATACCAGGTTATGTATAATCTTAACGGGGCGTTTTGCAGCATTCCGGTTCACAAAAATGCGGAAATGCAAGCCGTTTCGTCCCTGATTCAAGGCATCATTTTCTCGTTTATTCCAAAAGCCAAAGAGAGTATCCGTCGGCTGTTTTTTGAGTGGTGGTCAATTTCCCACGGTATGATTGCGCTGACCATGATCCTAAAAGACCAACAGTCTCTCGATCAGTCGCAGCAAATCTATCAGGAGTCGATGCGCCGTTTTGCAAGAGGACTTAAATGACCCCCTCGTAGATTGCCGCTTTGGGGGCAACTGGTATGCCCGGTCAGCCCGTGACCCGTAAAGACCCGGGCCGAGCTGGGCAACCCCGAAACAACGGTTTGGGCGTTTGCGCAAACCGCGTGATCTTTAATAAATACCTGCTCTTCCTTGCTCAGAACAACGTACTGATTAATAGGCTGGAATAATCGATCAAACATGGGCAACTGGTCAATGGAGCTGATTATCAGCAATAAACGATTTATTTCGTAGGGGTAGTCTGTTCAATTGTTTGTAGGCTGATGAATCTAAAAACGTCTGAAACATCGTCAAATCAGTTGCCGAATGTAAGTCAGACCCGACAAAATCAACCCATTTGTTGTCGATCAAATGCTGCGCCTGTTTTTTTACGGGTTGCCCATATTGCCCAATCATTGACCCCCAGTTAAGTTGAAACAGGCAACCCATGTCGCGCAGTTTGGCAAGGGCTTTCAAGTTGTTGTGGTAACAAACATAGCGTTCGGGGTGAGCCAAAAGCGGTTGATAGCCTTTGATCTGCATCTGAAAAAGAATGGTATCCAGATAAGCGGGGGCTGCATCCCAACCTATTTCGATTAACACATAACGTTGCCGACCGAAATTCAACAGTTGCCCACCCTGCAGTAAATCCAGAAATAATTCATCGACCATATACTCGGCTGCAACCTCTCCTTTTACTTATTCGATAAAGGCAATTATATACTTGACGACCCCAATCTAAGCAGGATCACTAAAAAAGCCCCAACTGTGATAGGGGCTTTTTTAGTCGCAATCTTCATCCTTACGTTCTTCCCGGTGCAATTCGTCGTCCGTCTCAACAGGCGGGGGTGTGTTCAATAAGATCTCTAAGGCTTCGTCAAAGCTCATGTCTAACGATAGCGGTTCTTCGTCACTTTCACCGTGTAAGCTCTTCAC
>JAJAYX010000250.1 GCA_026785985.1 Rudanella sp.
ATAAACGCCACTGGTATTACCGTTGGCAATCACGAAGCCATTGAGCAGGGCTGTGGTCGTTAGGCCCGCCGGATTGCTAATCACGTGAAAACTATTGTCAGTGGGGTTGTCCAAAATACCAACATCGCCCGATAGCGTAGTGGCCGAGGGGGTGGTGGGGTTAATGGTTGGCCGCTGCCCCAATGTTGCTTCGGTACCAGCAAAGCCACCATAGATAGCCAACCCGTTTTTCATGGCAAAACTTAGGCTCCGGTTAGAGTGTCCGTTACCACCGGGTTTATAGGTGCCACCTGCTACCCACACCTGATCGTTCACGGAGCTTACCGCGATGGCTCCCTGCAAATTGGTAGTGCTGGTGGCCCAACTCGTGGCACTGGCCGGGTTGGTGTTGGTGCCGGTGGTGGAGACGTAGCGAATGGTCTGGCCCGAAACGGTCAGGCTGATCAACAGCAGCAGAAAAACCAATAGGTTACGGGTTAACTGCCGATAGAGAAAAGGAGAGTAGTGTGTCATGCCATAAAAAGATGAAAAGCGGCTTAGTATCAGATTGTTGGCAAAAGGTAGGGAAACCCAAACCGATAAGCTAACCAAAGGGAAAGAGTTGAGGGAGCGGTTATCAGGCTGCACCGTCATGAAGCGATTAAGAAGCTGTATGAGTTAGCCAGTTAGTCGCGTAGCGACCTAATGTTTGTAGTAATCTATGCAGTGCGTGTGGAAGCGTGCCGTAGGTACGCAACCTGTGCTATACCGTTGCGTATCTACGGCACGCTCCAAACAAGGCCAACACCTCTTTTGTGATGCTACAAACACTGTGTCGCTACGCGACGACGGGGCTGAACCAATTCCAGTCTGCCTGTTCTACGGCTGCATCTGCAACCGCCCGCCCATCCTGAACTTCTACCGCGCCCAGTTCTATTTCCCTACACCTCTCAGGCCTTGCTGGAGGCTCTAAACTGCCTGATAAACCCATCAAAATCATCATCGACGCTGAAGCCTAATTGCAGGGCACGTGTGCTATCCACGGCCACAGGCCAGCTACACACAATCCGGCTGATGGCCTCATCGGGCTGGAACTGAACCCGGTCGGCGGTGGCTTTGTCGGTAAGGCGTTCGAGAGAGTCGAGCATTTCCCGGACTGTGGGGCCAATGCCGGGCAGGTTCACGGTGCGGCAACTGCCAAAGTTGGCCCCGTTGAGGGTGGCGGCCCAAATAAAATTCTGGATAATGGTATCGGGGCTTGCCATCCAGATGGGCAACTCTTCGGAGACGGGGCAAATGGCCGTTTCGCCGTTGATGGGTTCGCGGATAATGCTGCTCACAAACGAGGAAGCCGCCAGGTTGGGCTTGCCGGGCCGCACACAAACGGTGGGCAACCGCAGCACCCGTCCGTCCACAAAGCCCTTGCGGGTGTAGTCGTTCACCAGCAGTTCGCCAATGGCTTTTTGGGTACCATACGATGAACTGGGCGTGAGGGCGGTTGTCTCGTTGACCATGGCGGGTAACGCACCGCCATATACGGCCAGCGAACTGGCAAACACAAACCGGATGCCCGGCTGTTGCTGTCGGCAGGCTTCGAGTAGTTGGCGAGTCACATCGAGGTTCACAATCCAGCCGAGGTCGAAGTCTTTTTCGGCGTGGCTGCTCACGATGGCGGCTAAGTGAAACACGATGCCGGTTCGGGCCGTAATCAGGGTTTGAACCACCCCGGCTTCGGTCAGATCGGCCTGTTGGCAGACCACGCGCTCATCCGGCCCCGGCTTGTTGGGCAGCACCACATCGACCAAAACCAGTTCCTCAAAACCAATTGAACTCGTCAGCAGGGCCGTTGCCAGCCGTTGCCCCAGGAACCCGGCTCCCCCCGTAATGATTATTTGCATAGTTTTGACGCGGTTTAAAGGCCTTTAAAATGTATGAGAACGTAACGCAAAAAATGGCGCAACTACCGCCTGACTGTAAAGCAGACAAACTGCTCGATTCTATTCGTGACGAGTTTGTTCGGAGCGAAAAAACAATTGTCGTGCTCGATGATGACCCAACCGGCACCCAAACCTGTTCGGATGTAGTCGTGCTTACGGCCTGGCGTGTGAATATGATTGTCAACGAGTTACGCCAAAAACCGGCCATCCTGTTCATTCTCACCAACTCCCGCAGTCTGCCGGAACGCGAAGCCGTTGTCCTGACCCGCGAAATTGGCTACAACCTAAACGAAGCGGCCCGCGAAAGTGGCCGGTCAATTATCGTTATCAGCCGCAGCGATTCCACCTTGCGGGGACATTTTCCCGCCGAAGTCGATACCCTTGCCGCAACGCTGGGCATGACCGATGCCGTCACGGTGCTGGTTCCGGCCTTTATCGAAGGGGGCCGCGTCACCATCGACGATGTTCATTATCTGATTGAGAATGAGGTATTAATGCCCGTCTCAGAAACGCCATTTGCTGCCGATGTGGTGTTTGGCTACCAAAATGCCAACCTGAAACAGTGGGTGGAGGAAAAAACAAAAGGCTGCATCAGTGCCACCGACGTGAGATCTGTTTCTCTTGAGACCATTCGGCTGGGTGGGCCACAACAGGTGCGCGACGTACTGGAAGCCTGCCCGCCGGGCTCGGTTTGTGTGGTCAATGCCGTCAGCTACCGCGATCTGGAAGTGGTGGTGATGGGGTTGTTGCTGGCCGAAAAATCGGGTCGGCAGTTTCTGTATCGGAGTTCGGCCACGTTGGTGCCCATTCGGGCGGGGCTGGAATCTGGGCGGGGGTTTGTTCCCCAAAAAGAGAGCTTAGTTTCGGGGAATGGCTCGCTCGTTGTAGTCGGCTCTCACGTGCCCAAAACTACCAGCCAACTCAACTGGCTCCTGAGCCACGGCAATCACAAAGCCATCGAGGTTCACGTGCCTGATATTCTGAACGCACCCGACCCCGAAACCAAGGTACAGGCCATCAGCCGCCAAACCGATGCGTGGCTTTCTGAGGGAAACAATGTCGTGATTTATACCAGCCGCCACCTCGAAACCGGCTCCGATCAGGAACACAGTTTAGCCATTAACGCGGTGGTATCTACGTTTTTAGTAACTGTTGTGAGCGGGCTAACCGTGCGCCCAATGTTTATGGTTGCCAAAGGCGGCATCACGGCCAGCGACCTCGCTACGAAGGCCCTCTCCGTCGAAAAAGCGTTGGTGTTGGGGTCTATTATTCCGGGTGTTCCAGTCTGGCAACTGGATGCCAACAGTAAGTTTCCGGGCCTTACATACGTCGTTTTTCCGGGTAATGTAGGCGATGAAACGGCATTGGAAGTGGCATGTACGACCTTAGGCCGGTAGAAGTCTGTGGAGTTGCCATCAGACAGGCCGGTATCTATAGCTTACACGGCTGATGTTTTCGCCATTCTCAACTCACCTGATCTCCGTCAGGGATAGTAGGGCCAGCAGAACACCATAAAAACAGGTAGTGAAACGTAGAGGCTGAATCATGAGTCAGGGAGAAAGAGGTTGCGTTGCTTTTGAAAAAGCTAAAGCAAACCCTATTCCCTGTCACGACCTTATTTTTGGCATAGACAAACGAATAGACAAAAACGTAAGTAATTGAAAATTAAATAGTTAATTCAAAAGATCGAGCAGCGACGAATGGCCCTGAACTCCCAGCCGTTTGCATAAGCGGTACTTGGTTGTCCGTACTGAACTGGGCGAGATACCCAGCATCCGACCCATCTGCCGGGTGGGTCAGCCGTTCGAGGTCGGTGGTGATGCGTTCGATCAGGCTCTCTTTCTGGTGCAGACTATCCATAAATAGCGTCAAATCGGCGTTGGCCCGTTCCAGTTCGTCGGTCACCACCTGATTTTCGAGAGCCAGCCGTTTTTCGCGTTCGGCATTGGCCCGCGCTTCCTGCCGCCGTCGGTGTTGGCTGGATCGGTAGAGCAAACCCAGCAACAAGGCCACCAACAGCATCACAATCCCCACCGCAATCAGCCAAAGCCGCTGTTGGCTGTGTTGCTGTTCCATACCGGCCACCTCCGTCTGGTGTTTCTGAACCAGCAGCCGTTGCTCGGCCAGCGCAGCTGCTTTTGAGCGGTAGCGCTGGCCGATTCGTTCCTGATACACCATCAGGCTATCGGCGCATCGGTAGGCTTCGGGCAGGTTCCCAACGGTTTGGTAATACTGGCGGGCAATGTCGTAATAGTAGCGCAGGTATTGTTCGGCTTGCAGATTCTGGCTAAAATCAGTCGGGTTCCGGTTGATCCGGTGCAGCCGCTGCGACTCCCGCAGGTAATGCAAACAACTGTCTAACTGCCCCAACGCCAAAAACGTCCTGGCCATCTGGCAAGCCGACGAAACGGGGTAGCCCATCTCCTTCCCTGACTTCATCACCACCTCATAATCATTGCGATAGGCGTTCAGCGCGGCCTGCCACTGCTTTTGTTCGGCATATACTTTTCCAAGGTTTCCATTCACGATGCTCACCCATAATTCGCTGCCGTATGCAGCGGCCAACTGCTTTGCTTTGCCAAACTGTTTCTCGGCCAGCCGCAACGAGGTTGGCGACGAAGGGTTAAGCCGGGAATAGACCAGCCCCAGCGTGTTGCAGGTCTGAATGTGCAGGTTGGAGTTGAACGGCGGAAACCGGCCTGCCTCCGTCAGCAGGTCAATCACTTTTTGGTCTTCGTGGAGGTAGTAATAATTGAAAGCCAGTTCGTAGAGGTAGCGTTGCATTTCGGAAACGTGTTCATAACCAATCTGTTGAAAGCGGTTGTTGGCCGCCAGCGAATACTGAAATACCTTACTGACTTTTGTGTTAAGACGCTTCATGAGAAACCGAAAATCGTAAAATTTCAGAGAAAGCCGGGCCACTACTGCCCCGGTGGACAATCTGTTGAAACCGGCTGACCTTTTTTTAGTCCAGTACGGCTTGTTGCCAAAAGAAACGAAATCACAAAAAGGGCAGCCATTTCTCAACTACTTCCCCGTCTAAACGGTAAACCCTTCCCCCCTTCCTCTTATACAGAAAAACACGGCTTGAATGGCATTAGAACAAACATGGCGTTGGTTTGGCCCCAACGACCCCGTAACGCCGGCGCACGTCAGGCAGGCGGGAGCAACGGGCATCGTTTCCGCGCTGCACCAACTTCCGAACGGGCAAGTCTGGCCCGTTGACCAAATCCGCGAACGCATCAGGATCATCGAAACCGCCGGGCTGACCTGGTCGGTGGTGGAAAGCATTCCGGTGCATGAAGAGATCAAAACCAGAACAGGCAACTTCCGGCAACTCATCGAAAACTACAAAGAGTCGATTGTGAATCTGGCGCAATGTGGTATCGACACGGTCTGCTACAATTTCATGCCCGTGCTCGACTGGACCCGCACCAACCTCGACTATCCCATGCCCGATGGCTCAACGGCTCTCCGCTTCGATGCGACGGAATTTGCCGCCTTCGAGTTGTTTATTCTGAAACGCCCCGGTGCCGGGTATCACTACAACGAGACTCGCAAAGCCGAAGCCAAAACCTGGCTCGACGCGGCTTCGGAGGCCGACATCAAACGCTTGACCCGCACGATCATTGCGGGCTTGCCGGGTTCCGAAGAAAGTTATACCGTCGAGAAATTTCAGGACGCGCTCGAAGCCTACAGCAATACGGGCGACCACGAACTCCGGCAAAATCTGTACGCTTTTCTGCGCGAAATTGCTCCTGTTGCCCAATCCGCGGGGGTTCGGCTGGCCATCCACCCCGACGACCCGCCGTATCCGATTCTGGGTTTGCCGCGTGTGGTTAGCACCGAGGCCGATGCCCGGCAGTTGTTGCGCGAAGTTGATTTTCCCGCCAACGGAATCTGCTTTTGCACAGGTAGTTACGGTGTCCGTCCAGATAATGATCTGGTGGGCATGGTGGAACGAGTAGGGCCACGGATTCATTTTATCCACCTCCGAAGCACCCAACGCGACATGAGTGACCCGGCCATGATGCGGAGTTTCCACGAAGCCGACCACCTCGCGGGCGATGTGGAAATGTTCGGGGTGATGCGTGCCTTGCTGACCGAGCAAAAACGGCGACAGGACGAAGGCCGGGCCGATTTACGGATGCCATTCCGCCCCGACCACGGCCACCGAATGCTCGATGATTTATCGTCGAACAAAAAAATAAACCCCGGCTATACGGCTATTGGGCGGCTGCGCGGCCTGGCCGAGTTGAGAGGCCTGGAAATGGGAATAGAGCGAAGCGTACTGACAACTAGTTGATGAAAACATTCATAACCGACGATTTCCTGCTACAGACCGACGCGGCCCGGCAACTTTACCACGATTATGCCAGGTCGATGCCGATCATTGATTTTCACTGCCACCTGCCACCCGATCAAATTGCGGCCGACCGGCAGTTCGAGAATATCACACAGGCCTGGCTCTACGGCGACCATTACAAATGGCGGGCCATGCGCACCAACGGGGTGAACGAGCGTTTTTGCACGGGCGAAGCGAGCGATTGGGAGAAATTCGAGCAGTGGGCTGCCACCGTTCCCTACACGATGCGCAACCCGCTGTATCACTGGACGCACCTCGAATTGCTCCGGTATTTCGATGTGGATGAAGTACTTAATCCCGATAATGCCCGCGAAATCTACAACCATTGCTCGGCCCGGCTCAAAACGCCCGAATACAGCGCGCGGGGTCTGCTTCGCAAAATGAATGTGGAAGTGGTTGGAACCACCGACGACCCAACCGACTCGCTCGAACACCACCGGGCGTTTGGAAAGCAGGGAACTGACCTGAAAATGGTGCCAACCTTCCGGCCCGATAAGGCCATGATGCCCACAGATCCAATTACGTTTATCAAGTATGTAAGCCGTTTGGCTGAGGTTTCGGGACAGGAAATTACTGATTTCAACTCATTTCTGGCAGCTCTTGAGAAACGCTATGAAACATTTGCCGAACTGGGTTGCCGGGCTTCCGACCACGGTTTGGAGCAAATCTGGGCCGAGCCTACCTCCGCCGACGAAGCCGCTGACCTGTTTGCCGAAGTGATGAGGGGAAAAGCGTTAGACCCTGACAAGGTGAAAAGTTTCGGGTCGTATATGTTGATGTGGTTTGGCAAGCAATACCACGGGCGTGGATGGGTACAGCAATTTCACCTTGGGGCACAGCGCAACAACAATCGTCGGATGCTGTCGCAATTGGGACCCGACACGGGTTGGGACAGCATCGGGGATTTTAGCCAGGCCCGTTCACTTTCGACGTTTTTGGATCAGTTGGACAGCACCGACCAATTGGCCCGCACGATTTTGTATAACCTCAATTCCAACGATAACGAAATGATAGCCACCATGATCGGTAATTTTCAGGCCGGGTCTTCGCAGGACGGCAGTGTGGCGGGCAAAATGCAGTTTGGGTCGGGATGGTGGTTCCAGGATCAGAAAGATGGGATGGAAAAACAACTCAACGCGCTCTCGAATATGGGCCTGTTGAGCCGGTTTGTGGGAATGCTCACCGACTCGCGGAGTTTTCTAAGTTTCCCCCGGCACGAATATTTCCGGCGCATTTTGTGCAACCTGATTGGCAATGACGTGGCCAAAGGCGAACTCCCCAACGACATTCCGTGGCTCGGAAAACTGGTGCAGGATGTATGTTATACCAATGCTAAAAACTATTTCAAGTTCTGAGAATGCCAAAGATTGTTACTTTCGGTGAAGTGATGATGCGGCTCACGCCCCCCAACTTCGCCCGCCTAAGCCAAACCACATCGTTCAATATGACCATTGGCGGTGGCGAGGCAAATGTGGCCATGTCGCTGGCCGATTTTGGGTTTGAAGCGGCTCACGTCACCCGCTTTCCCGACCACGCGCTGGGCCACCGAGCGGCTCGTTTTCTGCGCGAACGCGGGTTAGACATCTCCCCTATTTTGTTCGGTGGCAGTCGGTTAGGGACTTATTTTCTGGAAGAAGGAGCCTCCATGCGGGCCAGTCAGATTGTGTATGACCGGCAACATTCGGCCTTTTCGGAACTCCAGCCGGGCATGATCGACTGGGAAACGGTGTTGAAGGACGCGGATTGGTTCCATTGGGCAGGCATCACCCCTGCCCTCTCGCAGGGCTGTGCTGATGTGTGTTTGGAAGCTGTGCAAACGGCTAAGCGGTTGGGAGTCAAGGTCTCGGGTGATGTTTTTTACCGGACCAACTTGTGGCAATACGGCAAAACACCCCAGGAAATAATCCCCGAACTGACCCACCATACCGACCTTGTCAACTCAAGCAAGGGCGTGCTGGATTTGCTGTTTGGCTTCACCTCCACCGATTTCACGGATGCCTGTCAACAATTGCAGTCCGCTTTCCCGTCGGTGAAGTGGGTGGCCGACACTGAGAGAACCCAACACAGTGCGAGCCACAACGACCTCAGTGCGACCCTCTGGAACGGCGAAACACTACTCAAAACACCCACCTTCACCATCGACCCCATTATTGACCGAATTGGCGGGGGCGATGCGTTCGTGGCCGGGCTGATTTATGGCCTCACCCAGTTTAATGACCGGTCTGCCGATGGTGCGGCATTCCGAGCGGAACAGGAAGCTCTCACCTTCGCGGTGGCGGCTTCTGCACTGAAACACACCATTCCCGGCGATGCCAACGATTGCAGCGTAGCCGAAGTTGAAGCCATTGCGTCCGGGCAAACCAGCGGACGAATAAAACGATGAATACACTCCTCTCAAAATTGACCCGATCGGGCATTATCCCGGTTTTTTCGCACCCCGATGTTGACGTGAGCCTTGCCATTGTGCGGGCCTGCTACGACGGCGGTCTGCGGGCATTTGAATACACTAACCGTAATACTCAGGCCCTGGACAATTTCCGGCAAGTAGCCCAGGCCGTGAAGCGCGACATGCCCGATATGCTCCTTGGCGCTGGCACCATCTGGGACGTTCCAATGGCCGAAACTTTTGCCGAAGCCGGTGCCGATTTCATTGTCAGCCCCATCATGAACCCGGCTGTTGGGGCCTGGTGCCGCAAAAAAGGCATACTTTGGTCGCCGGGCTGCATGACCGTGACTGAGGTGTTTTGGGCTAAACAGCAGGGAGCCGAACTGATCAAAATATTTCCGGGCGAAGTGGTTGGCCCGGCCCTGGTGCGGTCTATCAAAAGCGTGATGCCCGACGTGCAATTGATGGTGACGGGGGGTGTTGAACCCACCACCGAGAGCCTGAAATCGTGGTTCGGCGCGGGCGTTTCCTGCGTTGGAATGGGGTCGCAACTCTTTAACAAACAAGCCATTACCGAAAAAAATTGGGCCACTATCCAGCAGACAGTGGCCCAGGTAATCGCCTTATTCAAAGGACTCTAATTCAAATACTTCAACTTAATCACCTCCTTTGGCTCCAGAAAACGCCATTTGCCACGGGGCAGTTCTTTCTTGCTCAGGCCAGCATAGATGGTTCGGTCGAGTTTCATGACTTCGTAGCCGAGGTGTTCAAAAATCCGGCGCACAATGCGGTTGCGGCCACTGTGAATTTCGATGCCAACCACATACGCATCGGGCGTAACAATGGCCAGTTCATCTGGCTTAATCAGACCATCTTCCAGTTCAACACCTGCTTTGATGGCCTCAAAATCGGCCTCAGTGATAGGTTTGTCGAGTTCGGCCTGGTAAATTTTCCGAACGTTGTTGGAAGGGTGCGTCAGTTTGTCGGCCAATTCGCCATCGTTGGTCATCAGCAACAGGCCGGTGGTGTTCCGGTCGAGTCGGCCAACGGGATAAATGCGGTAGTTGCCCGCATCGGCAACCAACTCCATCACCGTCCGGCGTTCTTCGGGATCTTCGGTGGTAGTGAGGTAGTCTTTCGGCTTATTCAGCAACACATAAATCAGCTTTTCGGGGTTCAGGGTGGTTTTGCCATATTTGACAATGTCGTTCTCCTGCACCTTGTAGCCCATTTCAGTAACTGCTTTACCATTCACCGTAATATCGCCCCGGCCAATGAGTTCGTCGGCTTCCCGGCGCGAGCAAACGCCCGCGTTGGCAATGTATCGGTTCAGACGCATCAGGCCCGCTGCGTCGCGATCATCCCGATCCGGTGCGCTGGGGTTCCGGGGTGCTTCTGTTCGTGGCCCGGCATTGCGTTCAGACCGGGGTTTCTCGAATCGGTTGCCCGGCTTTTTTTTGTCATCCCCTTTTTTGTCGAAAGAAGGTCTGGCAAACGTCCCCCGATTATAATCCGGTGCGCGTTTGAATTTCCCTACCTGACGGCCCCGGCTATCTTCGCGCTGTTCATCCGAAAAACGCTTGTCGAATTCGTTGTCGCGGGGTTTGGCCGATCCCTCAGTAGCATCAGTAGTTGCATCCGTATCGCGGGGTCCTGCCTCCCGGCGGTCATTTTCCCGTGGCGACGAACCACGATCGAATTTGGGTTTATCACCATAACGGTTTTCGCGCGGGCCATCAAAGCGTGGCCGCTCATCCCGTGATCCGGCATCGCGTGATCCGGCATCGCGTGATCCGGCATCGCGTGATCCGGCATCGCGTGATCCGGCATCGCGTAGTCCGGCATCGCGTGATCCGGCATCGCGTGATCCGGCATTCCGTAGTCCGGCATTCCGTGGTCCGGCATTCCGGTCACGGTTGAAACCACCTTCACGCGGGCCATCGTTCCGACGGTCGTCACGCTCAAAGCGGGGCTTGCGTTCTTCACTCGCTTCATCGGTACGTGGCCTGTCGCCACGTGGTTCATCGTTATTACGATCACGGTTGAAGCCGCCCTCACGTCGGCCATCCTCACGACTGAAGCGGGGCTTTTCAGCACCACCATCGCGGTCGTTACGCAGTCCGTCGTTACGGTCGCGGTTGTAGCCGCCCTCGCGTGGTTTATCGCCACGGGGATGGTCATCACCACGGCGGTCTTCAAAACGGCGTTCGTTTCCGAACCTGCTTGTACTATTTTCTTTCGAGCCACCTTCGCGGGGGCTGTCTTCACGCTTAAAATAAGGTTTTCGTACGTCGCCATCCCGTAATCCGGCATTAGGTGAACCGCCATATCTTGGCTTGTCGTCCCGGTTAAAACTGCCCTCCCGACGATCCGATGAACCTCGCTTGTCGCGATCAAATGACGGACGATCATTACTGCGACCACCTTCACTACGGCGGTCATTTCCACGACCATACCCGCCTTCGCGGGAGTCACCTTCACGCTTCACCCAAGGCTTGCGCGATCCGTTATCCCGATCTCCGGCAGGCCGTGGATAACTCTCCTGACGCGGGCCACCTTCTTTACGATCTCCGTAGCGGGGTTTATCATCCCGGTTAAAACCACCTTCTCGTGGGCCGCTACTCCGTGGGCCGCTACTCCGTGGGCCGCCCTCTCGTGGGCCGCCCTGACGTGGGCCGCTACTCCGTGGGCCGCCTTCTTTGCGGTCGCTATAACGCGGTTTATCGTCGCGGTTGAAACCACCTTCACGTGGGCCTCCCTCGCGTGGGCCTGAATTCCGTGACCCTTCTGTGCGGGGGCGGTCATTGCTGCGTGGCCCGTCATCCCGACGGCTTACTGAACGACGTTCACCATCCCGGCGATCATCTTTGTTAAAATCCTGATCCTGATTCATGGAAAAGTACAGCAATCACTGCTGTGTTAGACAAGATAGTTGCTGATTATCAGCGGTGTTATTTTTATACAGTGCAAAACGGATGCAAAGGTACGGCTTTTTATAAACAATAAGATGCCTAAAAAAACTGCCTCCAATCTGCCTAACGTTACCTCAACAAAAAACAATCCCAACCGCATTAAAGCGTTAAGGGTGCAGGTGGCTTTCGGGCTGCCCGCTCGTTCGCATTTGTCAACAAGTACTTTTACCCGTATGACTAACTTGCTTTGGAAACCCACCCGTTACTTCACCGAACAGTCGTTGCTTAAGAAATATATGGAATGGCTTTTTGTAAAAAAAGGCCTGTATTTCAGGGATTACGACGACCTCTGGGACTGGTCTGTAACTGATCTTGAGGCTTTTTGGGAAAGCATCTACCAGTTTTTCGATATTCAAAGTGACACACTGTACCGCGAGGTTCTCGACCTACCGCAGCCCGGCCCTCCCCATTGGGGAATGATCGGTACGCACTGGTTCGAGGGGGCCACAGTGAACTATGCCAGGCATATTTTTCGGCATAAAAACCCGCAGAACCCGGCCCTGATTTTTCAGGCCGAAGGCCGCGAACCACTCCAAATGTCGTGGGCTGTACTCGAAAATCAGGTAGCTGCCGTGGCGACTTATTTGCTGGAAGCAGGCGTTGAAAAGGGCGACCGGGTGGCTGCCATTCTGCCCAACACTCCCGAAAACGTGGTGGCGTTTCTGGCTACAGCCTCCATTGGGGCCATATGGTCGAGTTGTTCGCCCGATTTGGATACAACGAGTGTGGTAGATCGGTTTGGTCAAATTGAACCCAAGGTATTGCTGGTGGCCGATGGCTATTTTTATGACGGCAAGCTGATCCGAAAAAGCGACTCCATCCGCGAACTCCGGCAGCAACTACTCTCTGTGAAGCGCGTGATTTGGGTGCCCTATGCCGACCTGCCCACCACCGAACGGCTCGAAGGTTCCGATTTGTGGATCGAGGTGGTACAGACCCCGAACTTTGGGCTGGAGTTTGAGCCAATTCCGTTCAACGATCCCCTCTGGATTTTGTACTCCATCGATACAACGGGCCAACCCAACGCCATTACTCATAGCGTGGGTGGTTGCCTGCTCGAACACCTCAAAGCCCTCGGACTACATCAGGACGTGCGACCCGGTGAGCGGTATTTCTGGTATTCGACCACGGGCGAAATGATGTGGAATTATTCGTTGGGGGCCATGTTGCTGGGGGCCACGTTGGTACTCTACGAAGGCTCGCCAACCTACCCCAGCCTGAACACTCTTTGGGATTTGGCAGAACGCGCTCATATTCAGCACTTTGGTATGGATTCAGCCTACTACATGACCTGTATGCACAGGAATGCAAGCAGCGCGACACAACCCATCAAAACGCATAGTCTGCCCGCCCTCCGAACCATTGGGTCAACCGGGTCGCCCTTGTCGGCGGAAGGGTTCCGGTGGGTGAATGAATCGGTGAAGAAAGATGTCTGGCCCATTTCGCTTAGTGGCAGCATCGGCATTTGTAGCGGATTTGTGGGCGGTTGCCCATTCATGCCCGTTTACGAGGGCGAAACTCAACGTCGGCTGTTGGGTTGTAAACTTGATGCGGTCGATGAAAACGGCCTCGCTATTCGGGGCGAACCTGGTGAGATGGTAATCCGCGAGCCAATGCCCTCGATGCCCATTTATTTCTGGAACGACCGAAGCAACGAACGCTACAGAAGCCGTTATTTCGAGTCGTTCCCCAATGTGTGGCGGCAAGGCGATTCAATCGAGATCAGCGACCACAACGGGGTTATCTGTCATGGTCGTTCTAAGGTAATAGGCGATTACAAGGGGATTCTAATAGGAACGGCTGAGAATTGACGGGGTAAATTCACTATATTGGTCTGACAATCAGAACCGTCAAACCAATGAAAAAACAGCTACTACTCCTCCTTTTTCTGGCCCCGCTTCTTTGCCTGGCGCAAGCCCGTAAGAAACCAATCCCTGCGTCGCCCATCGACAAACTCAAAACGGAGGCCGTTGCCGCCGTTGAAGCCCGAAAAGATCAGGCTCAACAAATCAACGATATGCTGTTTAGTTTTTCGGAACTGGGCTTTCAGGAGCAGGAAACGTTTACCTACCTGACCACCCTACTCGAAAAAGAAGGGTTTAAAATTCAGAAAAACATTTCGGGAATGCCCACTGCCTGGATCGCGACCTGGGGTAGCGGCAAGCCCGTTATTGCCATCGGCTCCGATGTAGACTGCATTCCGAAAGCGAGTCAGAAACCCGGCGTGGCCTATAAAGACCCCATTGTGGAGGGAGCACCCGGCCATGGCGAAGGCCACAACTCCGGGCAGGCCCTGAACATTGTGGCGGCTCTGGCGGTGAAGCAGTTGATGGAGCGCGACAAGATTTCCGGTACGCTCATGCTATGGCCGGGTGTGGCCGAAGAACTCGTGGG
>JAJAYX010000251.1 GCA_026785985.1 Rudanella sp.
CCGGGCAAATTTCGACAAAACCGATATTCCCAATAACAGCTACCGGCTGCGCGATTTGAGCGTGGATGGTCTCGATGCCCGCGCCCGCATCTACAAAGGCTTACCCACACCCGACTCGCCCCCTTCGGCCGACACGCTGGACATTGGTCTGGGCAAGTGGAAGCTGAACCGCGCCCGCTGGGACGTTGATTTGGTGGAACAAAAAATGACCACGACCGGGCAGTTGCAGTCCCTGGCGATGGACACCGACTATTTTTTCTTCAATAGCGAACGCTTTGGCGTGAAATCACTGGTGCTGGCCGGAGCCAATCTCCGCTACGATGACCTGACGCAACCCAAACAACGCACGGGCCTCGATTATGCCCACCTGAACCTTCAGGATTTTGCCTTCACGGGGGAGCAACTGCGCTACGATCCCCGGCAGATGTCGGGCAAGTTGCGGCAGGCGCGGGTGCGCGATAAAAGCGGCTTGATTGTGCAACGGCTTGAGGGTGATGTGCTGTACACCGACAAAATGATCTCGCTCACCAAACTCTGGATTCAAACCCCCAAGTCGCTGCTGCGCGATCAGGTGGTGCTGAAATATGACTCCATTGCCCAGTTGAGCAATCCCCGGCAGGCACGGCGGGTGGACGTGGCCGTGAACCTCCGGCAGAGCGTTTTGGCCCTGTCGGATGTGTTGTTACTGGCTCCTCAGTTATCGGGTTCACTCAAGAATAATCAAGCCGCTGTTATCCGAATAAATGCCCGCGCCAACGGGACACTGGCCGCGCTGAACCTGCCTGTGCTGGACATAGCCGCTCTGTCAGGAACGCGGATTCGGGCAAAGGGTCGCCTGACCAACATGACTGATCCTGAACGCATTGGCCTTGATTTGACCATTGCCGAAGCCACCACCCGGCTGGCTGATATTCAGCGGGTAGTACCCAAAAACACCCTGCCCGCTTCCATCGACATCCCCCCCCAAATCCGATTGTCGGGCCGGGTGCGGGGTCTGCTCAACGATCTGAACCTGCAAACCAAATTAGCCACCACCTGGGGCAACGCCACCTTCGACGGGCGACTGCGAGGATTTGTGGTAGGCAAAAATCAGGCATATTCGGGGACGCTGGCTCTGGCTGATTTCCGGGCCGACAAATGGCTGAAAGACCCCAAACAATATGGCTCCATCACGGCAATTGCCACCGTGAATGGCAGCGGAATCGACGTGAACACCATGAACACCTCATTCCGGGTTAATGTGGATGAGGCCACTTTGTTAGGGTATCGGTATCAGAATATTGTGGCATCGGGTCAGTTGGCAAAGGGTGTGCTGAACGTGAAAGGCGTGAGCGACGACCCTAATGCCCGCTTACAGTTGGACACCCGCGTGGGTTTGGCAGGGGTTTATCCAAGCATTGTGGGTACGGTGAACATTGGGCAACTGAACCTGTCGAAACTCAAACTCTACGATCAACCCCTTGAATTGCGCGGGAAAATAGTGCTGGACATGACTTCCACCGACCCCGCAAAACCCGTTGGAACCATTTCCACAGATGGGGCTGTGGTGCGCTACAACGGGCAATCATACCCGCTGGATGAGGTCTATGTAAAGGCAAATGCCGACAACAACCGCAAGCAGATTATGGCGCAGGTGCCATTTGCACAAGTCAACCTAGATGGGCAGTTTGCCTATGACAGGCTCTATGATATTATCGCGTCCGAAATCAGCCGCTACTTTGCCATTCCGGGTCTGACCTACCGAAACACGCCCCCGCCGTATGATTTCAAAATCAATGCCAAAGCCTACCAGCATCCGCTGCTGAAGGCATTTGTTCCGGCCCTGACCCGCTTGGATACAGTACGTTTGGTCGGGTATTTAGACGGGACTCAGGATACTACCTTTGCGGCAACCGTGCGGACGGGCATTATCATTTATGACTCGACAACCACCATTCGGAACGCCAATTTGCTGTTGCGCGGAACGGCCAACGGATACGCGCTGGTGCAAAATGGCAACGTGACTCCGGGCAGTTCGTCTGTCGTTCGCAATGGGGCAGGGGCTGCCCGTCAACCCGATTTAAGCACGTCGATGAACCGTTTGCTGGCTCCGGTTTCCGCACAATTGCCCACAGTGAGGCCGAGCGACGCTTCGCCGGGCGACGCTTCGCCGGGCGAACTGCTGATTCGGGGGCAAATCAGCTCCATAACGGCTTCTGGAATTGATATTGGTCTGAGTCGCATAAATGGAACGGCAGCGAATAATAAACTGATGTTTGAAGCCATCAGCCAAGATTCGGCCAACCGCGACGTGTATGGTTTGCGCGGGCAAGTGGCCGTTCTGGGGCAAGACTACCGGGTGCAGTTAGCCCAAAATGGCTTGTTACTAAATTACCAGAACTGGACTGCCGACTCAACCGGCTATGTACAGTATGGGCCACAAGGTCTGTTTGTGAACCGACTTCAGTTGCGATACCGGCAGGAGTATATCGAAGTGGCCAGTACGGAAACCTACGCCAATGCCCCCCTGCGCGTCACGATTCGGAATTTCCAGTTGGCTGACGCTGCCAAAATTGCCAATCAGGATACTACCTTGGCAAGCGGGCGGTTAGACGGTACGGTGGTTGTACGCGATTATCTCGGCACCGATGCCAAACTCTCGTTTGTTGGAACAGTGGACGTTGACAGCCTGCGGGTGATGGAAAAACCAATCGGCAACGTCACAGGCCGGTTTACCAATCAATCCGACGGGCGAGTTGGCATCAATGTGGCCTTAAGCGGACCTGACAATCAGGCTACTATGGCCGGAACCTACAATGGTGATAATTCGGGGCTTGACCTGGACGTGGAGCTGCAAAAACTGGCGGCTCGCACCGTCGAAGTCTTTAGTTTTGGTGAACTCCGACGGGCAAAGGGTAACCTGACGGGTAAATTCACCGTGAATGGCACCACCAACGATCCTAAAATTAATGGTCAAATAGCCTTCGATTCGGTGGTGTTCAACATCAAACAACTCAACGCAACCTACCGAATCGATCAGGAACGGCTGCTTTTCGATGGCTCAAATATCACGCTTAACAACTTCACGCTGACCGACACGCTGGGCCGCAGTCTGAACACAACCGGCACCGTTACGCTCACAAACCTACCCAACGCAGCCTACAACCTGAATGTGCAGGCCAGTAATTTTTTGGTGCTGAACGCTGCCCGTAAAGACAACGACTATGTATATGGACGGGCCACGGTAACGGCCAGCCTCCGCATTCGGGGGGCAGGTTCAAAAGCATCTGTTATCGGTTCGGTTAAAGTAGACGAAGGCAGCAAAGTCAGCTTTGTATTGCCCGACGATACACCAGAACTGAACGATGCCCGGCAGACTGTTACGTTCATCGACCACAACGATACGCTGGCCTTGAGCAAGTATCTGGTGAAACCCAAAGTGGATACGGTCAATACTAAAGTTGCCTTTAGTGAGCTGGACAATGCTAACATTTCGCTCAATATTGAAGTGGATGAGAAGTCGGAGTTTACCATTATTGTTGACGAATTGAACGGTGATTATCTCCGCGCCCGTGGCAATGCCGATCTCAATGTGGGCATTGATGCGAGCGGTAATATTGGCATTTTGGGCCGATATGAGGTAACGGATGGCGAATATTC
>JAJAYX010000252.1 GCA_026785985.1 Rudanella sp.
ACAGGTATGGCTTCACCTGGCTATCGTTGTAGTGAATGTTAGTGGCCGTCCAGACAAACAGAACTCTGGCTTTTTCAAGTTCAGTTTGTTCGGGATTTATTAGCTCCCGGACTAAACCTAATAACTCATTTGGTGTCTTATCAATAACTGTGCTACCGGGTGCTTCTGCACCGGGCAACCCAGCCAATTGCGCGTGGGCCTTAATCGACAAAATCAGTAGGCTGATGAGCAATATTAGGCCACGCATAGGAGTTATGAATAGGCGAAGACAATTGAGGTATGCGAAAATACACCATTGGCCTTTCATTGGCCCTATTATTACTACTCACCGGCACGGGGTTTGTTGCCACCTCATCCCGTGGATTCCGGGTTTATAACTTATTTGAACAAACCAACACCGTCAATCGGGCCTCTACAGAAATTCCGCTGAACTCCCGCTTTGTAACGGTGGACTACAGCACGATTGACCAATATGCCAAAAATACACCGGAAAGCAAAGCCGCAAACCTGAACAGTTTGGCTAACTATCTAACGGCCCCTGCCCGCTCAGAACTGGCCAAAGCCCGCTCGGTGTATGCCTGGATTACGTCGCATGTGCGCTACGATTTAAACGCTTTTGGTAATGGAACCTACTATTCCGAAGTCGATTATGCCAACCGAACGCTGCGTTCTCGCCGGGCTGTTTGCACAGGTTACTCCCTGTTGTTCAAGCACTTATTAAATAAATCGGGTATTGACGTAGCCAACGTAAAAGGGTATTCGCGCACGGAGGATGCCACGGCAGGGCAACCCACCGGCCCGATGGATCACGAGTGGAACGCCCTAAAACTGGATGGCCACTCGTATCTGATTGATCTGACCTGGGCCATGACGACCGGCAAGTCGGGCCGCCCCAACGACCATTATTTCCTGACCGACCCACGGGCGTTTGTGTCGCAGCACCTACCCGCCGACCCGCGCTGGCAATTGCTCAACCCGGCCATCAGCAAAGCCACTTTCGACCGTTTTCCAAAGCTTTACGATGCCTATTTCCGCATGGGATTCAATGAGCGTTTCCCGCAAAACGGCCTCATTCACACCAACGATGTGGCCACCATAACATTCCGAAACGATGCTGACCTGAAAATTGTGTGTTCGGCGGCCCGGCCCGGCCAAAACACTGGCCAAACAATTCCGTCGTCACTTCAACGCAATGGTGACACCTACACGCTATCGGTGCGGGTTCCGCAACGTGGCCCAACCACGCTCTATGTGTTTGCCAAGCCCAAAACGTCGGCTAATGCCCCCTATCGTCAATACGAAGCCATTGGATCGTTTACGGTGGTGAAGGGGTAGAAGGCAGGGGCAGGCAGGAAACTGAAACCGCCCGCCGAACTATTGATTTTGTAAAGCCATTCAGCCCCACTCATATTGTTAGCGGTCTCGGTGGAAATGGGGTAGCCATAATTTACGAATTCGGACAAACTGAACCCGGACAAAACACCCCCACCCTACTGTTTCGCAGCGAGTTGGATGCTCTTCCCATTGAAGAAACAAATTCATTTGCTCACCGCTCAGGTCGGGCGGGCGTATCGCACAAGTGTGGCCATGAATGTGCTGGTAGCCTCGCTCGACCGCGAATTGGCAACCATCTGCGCCCGGTACGGTCTCCGCTCGGAGGTTAACTGGTTCGACTATTTCCCGACGACCACGAACAACGATTTTTGCAACGAGCAAATCATCACGGCTGCTACTCAGGCGGGCTTATCGGTGCAACAGCGGCCAACGCCCTTCAAGTTCGGCGAAGATTTTGGTTGGTTCACCCAGGCGTTTCCGGGCGTAACCACGCCGGGCGTATCCACGCCGGGAGCTATGTTCGGTCTCGGCGCGGGCGAACAAACCCCCGCCTTGCACAACCCCGATTATGATTTCCCCGACGAGTTGATCGAGACGGGGGTGCGGGTATTCAGCGGAATTGTGGAGAGGATATTGGGGGAGTAATCAGGAAATGAACTCCACATGATTTTGCATTTCCTCTGGCTTCAAGACTTCGTAAATGAGCAATAGCCCTCTTATTATCAGGCTGGTTGGAACCCGTTGATGAGCGTACACAATGCCTGCGTGAGCAACTCCTTTAGCGTGGAGTCGCAGGAAATCATCATCCTGCGAATATATTACCCGCTGTTGCGCCATTGCAAACGCCAAGTGTTCTTCATCGGTTGCACCCATCATGCCCGCAGCCTGACACGTCAACACGTCTATATTTCTACGACGTAGCCCATCGACTACGGCTCTGGCAACATTTTCATCTGTGTAAAGCCGGATAGAGTCAACCACGTTTCTTTAAAATTTTTGAAACCGTTGATTGTTCTAAATCGTTGGTAAATTGCTCTGATTCCCGGCTAATTTGGTCAACTTCAGCCTGATGGTCAAAATAATAAGCTAAAGCGGCATACACATCGCCTAATGAGAGTTGATAGGTCGTAGCAATCTCGTCAGCAGAAAGCCCCATCAGTTCGTGCCATGCAACAATCTGGGCTACCGTGATTCGATGGCCTGCTATCCGGGGTTTCCCGCCCAGTATCTCCGGGGTTTGTACAATATGTGCGTCTAAAGTGGCAATCATGGCTTCAATTATTTTTCTGTGAAGATACACCATTTTCTACTTCATAGCCTCGACTCCCAACCTTGGTCTTGCCCTCCACAACCCCGATTATGATTTCCCCGACGAGTTGATTGATACGGGGGTGCAGATTTTTAGTGGAATTGTGGAGGGAATGTTGGGGATTGCTTATCCGACCCCTTCAACCAACGCGATTTCGGCAACAGTCAGGCCATACAACACGTAAACGAGTTGGTCGATTTGGCGGTCGGTGTTGGTGCGCTCGGTTTGCAGAGCCACGACTTTGGCGCGTTGTTCTTCATAAAACGGTTTCCATTCCAGTTGTTTGGGCAACGATACGCCCACTTTCTGCTTTTGCAGTTCGGTTAGCAAACCTGTCCAGTCTAAAGCGGGCCAGTTAAGCAGTTTGTCGGTAAGTTTGGGAATGCCCAGATTGGTTTGCAGCAGGTCGGCTACTTGTTGTAGGAATTGCCGCCATTGCCCGGTGAGTTGCTGCATTTGCTCCGACAGGGCCGTCAGCGCGTCGTGTTGGGC
>JAJAYX010000253.1 GCA_026785985.1 Rudanella sp.
ACAAACTGGAAAGATAAAGTGCTTAATTTCTTTCATAATCGGCTGACCAATGCTGTTGTGGAAGGGCTCAATAATGCCATTCGCGGCATTATTAGGCGTTCATTTGGCTGCCGAGATTTTGACAACCTCAAACGACGAGTTTTAGTCGAGTTAGGGTGATCCTGTATAAATCATTCAAGAACCTTTGTCTTTAATGCTGGCGCGGTCACGCTTCTTCTTTTCTCTTGTGTATATGGCCCCTCCTCACTCCCTCTCGTTGCTGTCGCTGGGCGATTCCTACACCATTGGTGAAAGCGTTCCCGAACGCGATCGCTGGAGTGTGCAATTAGCCGGGATGCTCCGTGCCAACGACCTTGATGTGGGCGACCCCGACATTATTGCCCGCACCGGCTGGACAACCGATGAGCTTCAGGCTGCCATTCACAATGCCGACAATACCAAAAAATACGATTATGTCTCGATGCTGATTGGCGTGAACAACCAATACCGGGAGCAGGGAACCGAAAAATACCGCACCGAGTGCCGGCAATTGCTCCAAACCGCCACCGACTTTGCCAATGGCCAGGCCAACCGCGTGTTCGTTTTGTCGATTCCCGATTGGGGCCGTTCTCCTTTTGCGGAGGGGCAGGACAAGGAAAAAATAAGCCGCGAGATTGACGGGTTCAACGCTGTGGCGCAGGAGGAATGCAAAAAAATGGGGATCGCCTTTGTAGATATTACCCCCCTGACACGAGCCGCCGAGGGGGACGCGAGCCAGTTTGCCGACGACGGTCTGCACTATGCCGGCAAACAAATGAAACAGTGGGCAGGCAAGGCAATGCCTTGTTTCAAGTGAGACCCCCTATTTTTTTCGTATCAGCCGATAGATTGGATAGCTGACGGCCACCAAGATCAGCGCGTATAAGCTCCCCGTTGGGTCGCCGAAAATGGCCCCGATTAGAAACAATACTGACACAATCAGCAAGGCCCAGGTGCTGAACGGATAGCCCCAGGCCCGCACGGGCCGGGCTAAGTCGGGTTCGGTTTGGCGGAGACGGATGAGCGCGGCAAAGCCTGAAGCATAGCAGGTTACAAAGAAAAATGTGGCAATGTCCGATAGTTTGGCGTAGGTGTTGGTCAGAATCATCAGGATCGACATGGCCGCCGTGAAGATCATGGCCACACCGGGCGTACCACCCGCGTTGATAGCCGTAAATTGTTTGAAAAACAGCCCGTCGCGAGCCATTGCGTAGATCACCCGGGGGTTGAACATGATCTGAGCGTTGATAATCCCCATAATCGAAATCATCAGCAAAAACGTCACCACTTTGGCACTGCCCGGCCCAAATAGCAGTTGAATGGCATCGGCAGCAGGCAGTTTCGAGTTAGCCAACTGTTCCACAGGCAGCACATAAAGCAGGGCCAGATTTACCAGAATATAAATCCCGATAATGAGCACAACCCCGATTATCATCGAACGCGGCAGGTTTTTAGTCGGGTTAACGTCTTCTTCGGCAAAATAGGCGGCTGTGTGCCAGCCGTCGTAGGTATAAAAAACAGCCTGTAGTGCGGCCAAAAGCCCCACCCAAAGACCACCCGTGGCCAGGGGTTGCCAGGTTTGTGTTGACACAGCGGCTGCCGGTTGGTCGGGCGCGAACAGGAAACAGGCTCCCACGAACAGCAACAGGCCAACGGCTTTGAAAAAGCTCATGACCTCCTGCGCCCGGCTTGCCACGCCCACCCCAATCCAGTGAAAACCCACAAACAGCACCAGAATGCCAATAGCCACCACCTTGAGCGAATCGGCCAGGCCCGGCACCAGCAGACCGATGTATTCGCTCATTACCGAGGCCCCAAACGCCATTGCCGAAATGCTGCCCAGCCAACTACTGATGCCAATTATAAAGCCTATATAATCGCCAAAGGCCCGCCGGGCATACACATACCATGCCCCTACTTTGGGAATCATAGTGCCCAACTCAATCACAGACAGTGACCCCACAAGCGCGTAAACTCCTACCAGAAGCCAAACGGCTATAATCAATGCGGGATCACCCAATTGTTGGGCAATGGGGCCGGGTTTACGCAAAATGCCCGTGCCGATGGTGCCGCCGATAGTCACGGCAATCCCGAATCCAACACCGAGAAGTTTAAATAGGGTAGTATTTTTCGCCATGTGGTGGGGTTGGGTTTAGTTACGGTTTTAATACAACTTTCATTAGCCCTTTTTCGTGGTTGTAGAGCCGGTCGAACCAGGCTGCGCCTTCGCTGAGAGGTACTTCGGCACTCAAAATAGCTCCTACGTCGATTTTGCCGGATGAAATCAGGGCCAAAGATGCTTCGTATTCACCATTGATCGCGCATGACCCCTGCAAACGAAGTTGTTCGGTCACGATTTTCTGCATCGGAATGTCAACCGTCGGGGTCAGGTTACCCACGAGCGTAATGGTCGCCCCCTTACGTACACACGAGATGGCAGTGTTGATGGTCGCGTTAGCACCCACCACTTCAAAAGCAACGTCGGCCCCGCGCCCGTGGGTGAGGATCTTCACCTGAGCCGGCACAACGGCATCGGTGCGGGCGTTGAGCGTGTGGGTGGCCCCCAGTTTTTGGGCAAGAGCCAGCCGGTCGTCGTCCAGGTCGATGGCGATAATGGGGCTACACCCGGCCAGTTTCAGAGCCTGAATCACAAACAATCCTATCATCCCCGCCCCTACTACCACGGCAGAATCGTTGATCTGAATAGGCGTTAAACTAACGGCGTGAAGGGCCACGGCTACCGGCTCTACCATTGCCGCCTGCGTGAACGAAACATTGTCGGGAATGCGGTACATGATGTGTTGCGGCACCGTCACGAACTCCGCGAAAGCCCCATGTCTTCTAAAATTGGGAGTAGAAACACCCACCACTTCGCGGCCATCACTAAGGTTATACATTCCCCGACGACTGTACCAATCGTCTAAAGCATAGACGGTTGAATCGAATGTAACGCGGTCGCCGGTGGCCCATTCGTGAACATCGGTGCCTACTTCGGCAATAATCCCCGACGCTTCGTGGCCCATGATAATCGGCGGAACCCGGCGACCACTGCTTCCGTCCATGCCATGAACATCGGAGCCGCAAATGCCAACGGCCTGCACCCGAATCAACACCTCGTTGGGGCCGGGTTTGGGAACGGGCATCTCCTGAAAATCAAGCTGTTTGTACTGATTGAGAACGAGTGCTTTCATAAGAGCGATTGAGTGAGCGATTGAGCGATTGAGTGAGCGATTGAGTGATTGAGTAAACGTTGAAACCAGTAGGTTTTCTTTCGTTCACTCAATTACTTAGTCGCTCAATCACTCGCTCTTTGGTAAATAAAAATGAATGCCTCTTTGGGAATCTGATCAAACTCCCCCACCAGCAGGTGAGGGTTAATTTCGTAGGTAACAACATCATCCGTGTCGTTCGGGTTTTCGCCGAACAGCTCACGGGATAAAGCGGGGGTATATTGTTTCTTCACCCAAATTAAGCGTTGGTCGGGAGCTTTGCCCCACGCTTTGTGGTCTCCTAAAACGAGTTGGATCTTGTACCAATCGCCATAAAAATACTCCTGCAAAAGCGGAATGATGGCATCACGGAACACGGCTCCCAAATCGGCAAGGGATTGAACGCCCATCAAATAAGCGTGGCCAATCTGATGATCGCGGTCGTATAAATATTCGATGCGCTCATTGATGGTTCGGAGAAGGGCCGCCAAATCAATTCCTTCCACTACGCCCAACAGAGCCGGATTGGGCAGCACTTCGCGGAAGCTGAACCGTCGACGAAGAGCCAGATCAAGCAAAGCAATGGAGCGGTCGGCGGTGTTCATGGAACCAACAATATAGAGGTTTGCCGGTACACCAAACCGTTCTTGGGAATAGGGCAACGTCAGCCAGAGTTCGTGGTCGCGACCTAAGCGTTTGCTGTCTTCGAGCAGGGTAATGAGTTCGCC
>JAJAYX010000254.1 GCA_026785985.1 Rudanella sp.
ACGATGAGGTGCTGGGGCAACTCAAAAATGGTAATGGAGACTCCACCCTGGCTCGGTTTGGTACCGGGGTAACGGTAAAGGCCCGAATGAGAACAAACCGGGAGAATAGTGGCCGAACGAGCGACCAAACTGTTGATTCCGTCCAGATTGCGGGTGCTGATGTTATGCCCAATCACGTTCGACTAGCTCAGCAGTTTGGCTTTTCCGACAATTTCTACTGTGATTCTGACGCTAGTATTCACGGCCACCACTGGATGATGGGCACCATTCCCAACGAATGGGTAGAAGCGCAATCAGCTTCGGAGGGGCGATTCGATGCGTTTTCAAAAGCCCCCGGTCGGCGGTTTCCCAAAACGACGGGAGCCATCGACCCCGAAGATTATAACGAGATTGGCGGGCTGTGGGAAGCACTGGAGCGGAATAAGGTGTCGTTCTGTAATTTCGGCGAAGCCAACGAATACGTTGGGTCGTTTGAGGGGCCGTTTAACACCCAATTCGGTGCGGCACATGCGGTGCCGTTCCCAATGCCTGAGCCAGCTTTTCAAAATACGAGTCGTAATTATGCGGGTTACAACACGAGTATTCCCGATCAGTTCAGAATGGATCAGTTCGAGGAAGAGTTTACCGCTCGCTGGCTAAACGGCAAGGAGAAATTACCCCAACTGCTCACAGTAGCCATCCCCAACGATCACGGCTCTGGCCCGCGCCCCGAAGCCGGTTATCCGTATCTGCATTCGTACATGGCTGATAACGATTTGGCGCTGGGCCGGATACTACATTTCCTGTCGCGGACACCCTACTGGAAAGATATGCTCGTAATTATTACAGAAGACGATCCACAAGGGGGCGTTGACCACATCGACGCACATCGGTCGCTGCTGATGATGGCCGGACCGTACGTCAAGCGCGGGAATGTGTCGCACACGCATGGGAATTTTGGCTCTATTCTGAAGGTAATCTACAACGTGCTAAATGTGCCCTATGTGAACCAGTACGATCAGACAGCCTCTCTGTTGAGCGATTTTTTCACCGACAAACCAGATTTTCGCCCATACACGGCCGTACTACCCGATGTTCGTATTTTCGATCCGCAACAGGCTATGAAACCGTATGGAAAAACGTTCAACTGGCGGGCTGTTCGGCAGGAAAACAAAATGGACGACCCCGCCGAGCAACGCGCCGACCACTACCGGCAGCAAAACGGGGGCAATTAACAAAACATAACGCTGAAACTACTGCCTGCCACCTTAAATTGTGGCCCAAAATCACTCGATAGTTATGACCAAATTTACGGTATCACTGGTAATTGCCTGCATGCTCGCCGGGTTATGCCAGGCTCAGATGCTTACTGGTGTAGTATATGACGCATCAACCAGTCGACCATTAACGGGCGTTTCTATCCAACGGATAGCCACAACAAAGGGGACGTTAACAGATCGGCAAGGCAATTTTGTGTTGAACAACTTATCCGATGGTACTCAAAAGATTCGGGTGAGTTCAGTTGGTTACGAGACACTAGATGTTACGGTTGACATACTAGGCGGAACGGACAAACGTACCGAAATAAGCCTGAAACCGGCGGTCATTCAACTCAATCAGCAAACCGTAATCACAGGGCAACGCACCGAATCGGCTGATTTTGAGCGGCCCGAAGTAATTACCGTGCTCACCAGTCGCGACCTGATTCAGCGGGCACCCCGCTCGGCTCCTGAGGCCCTGTTTGGGTCAACCGGAGTATGGATTCAGAAGACCAATCATGGTGGGGGCTCCCCCTTTATACGGGGACTAACGGGACAGCAAACGTTGTTGCTGGTCGATGGTATTCGGCTCAACAACGCCACCTTTCGGTCGGGACCCAATCAATACTTCAATACCATTGATCCTCAGAGTATCAGCCAGATCGAAGTGGTGCGAAGCAGCGGCTCGGTGGCTTATGGTTCCGACGCAATTGGTGGGGTAGTGAACGTACTAACCAAGACCCCTCAATTCTCTGATCGGCCCGTGGTAACGGGAAGTTTTTTCGGAAAAGCCGCTACGCAGGGTATGGAATACAGTGCTCGTACGGAATTGGGATTTGCCACGAACTCGGTGGCCGTTATGGGAGCGCTTGCCTACCGGAATTTTGGTAATCTGGTGGCCGGCAAAGGCTTAGGTCGACTTTCGCCAACTGCTTATAACCAGCTTTCGGGGGATATAAAAGCCCGGTTTCGGCTTTCAGACCGCACAGTAGCCACCTTGGCGTATCAGGATTTGCAACAGGATAGCGTGCCGGTGTATCACCGCGTTAAACTCGAAAATTACCGGTACTTTCAGTTTAATCCCCAACGTCGACAGTTGGCGTATGCTCGGTTAGAGCGATTTTATTCATTCAAATTTCTGCAATCACTACAACTTACCGCGTCCTGGCAACAACAGACCGAAGGTCGTCAGAGTCGGCGAAATGCCAACCCAACGGCCATTTACGAACGCGATCAAACCAGCACAACTGGCCTAACGCTGCTTGCCGTTGCTGAGCCAGCGTCGTTTTGGCGAATGCAAAATGGCGTGGACTGGTATACCGATCAGGTTCGGAGCAGCCGGAACGATGTCAATACGACCACAGGGGTCTCTGTGTCAAAACGGGGCTTGTATCCCGATAAGGCATCTATGAATAGCCTGGCGTTGTTTTCTCTGCACACCGTCACCATTAGTCGATTGGTGTTAACAGCGGGTGCCCGCTACCAGGCCAATCAGATTATGATACCGGAAACGCCCACGGGCGATGCCATAATTCGTCCATCGGCTCTGGTTGGAAACCTGGGCGCATCCCTGGCGGTGTTACCATCGGTGCGGCTTATTGGCTCGGTACAATCGGCGTTTCGAGCCCCCAACATTGATGATTTGGGTACCCTGGGCATTGTGGATTTTCGGTACGAAGTGCCCAATGCAAATTTGCGTCCAGAGCGGTCACTCAACACAGAACTAGGCGTTAAGGTACGCCATAAAAAGCTGTCTGCCACGGTATTGGGCTATCATAACAAGCTGACGGACTTTATCAGCCGGGTGCGCCGGGGGCAGGATTCACTACAGGGGTATCCTGTTCACGTAAAAGAAAATAGTGCCAAATCGTTTATTCGGGGACTCGAAGCCGAAGTAGAATATGGGATAACCGCCCGATTAGTAGGGTATGCAGGCGCAACGTACACGTA
>JAJAYX010000255.1 GCA_026785985.1 Rudanella sp.
CATTAATACTGATGATAGCCCGGCTGCCAACAAGCCTGCAAGCACGATGCTTGTGAAGGGTTCTGAAAAACAATTTGCTCAATTTGTTGAGCATAAGGCGAACAAATTCACGAAAAAAGCTGACTGGCAAAACTTTATGAGCGTTGTCTCGTTGTATAATCAAAATCCGGTGGCTGTTTTGTCACTCGACGCTGACAGCCGGATAAAGTTCAACGAAGCAAATACCCAACTGACTAAAGAGCTCGCAAAACGCACTAATAATGTCGATGCCAGCCGCTGGGCAAACCAGGCCGACCGGACAGCGCGGATGATTAATCTGCTCTGGAACGTGGAAGCTGAAGCCAGCAAGGTCACCGACACTGAGTAGATTGAATTATCTACTAATTTTGTCAGGTTTCTGGAACAGAAAAGGGTAAAAGTTAGTTTTTCATGTAGAAAAGGTTAAGGGTTTAGGAATAGTCAGCATAAGGCCATCTGCACGATCAGGTGGCCTTATCTTTTTTTAATACCTCCCGTCTGCTCCTCCCCCACCAAATTCTCCGCCCCCAAATTTCATGTCGGGTTGCCGATTCATGGTGGCCCCGGTTACCGACATGATGCCCATCGTTTCGGCGTTCAGGAAAAACTGCCGGGGCGATTCCTCATCCGGCACATCAGTGAATCCAAAACGGGGTTGCCGCAAATACCGAATCACCAGCACCGACCCACCAATGAGTGCAATGCCCACCAATGTGATATGTATTGACAGGGGGAGCAGCGCGTAATAATACCGAACGGTACTGGTTGCTGCTGCAAAACCGAGAATGCCCAACACTACAAACATTCGGTCTTTCCGGGTGAAACCAATGTAGGCATAGATACCCGGGATCAGGAACGTGAGAAGCCAGAATAGCCAGGCTAAACTGATTTGGGGAACTGCTGCGGGACGTAGTTGTCCCGGTTCAATCTCAGCCAGCAAACCATTTAATTCCCTCACAACAAAATAATTACCCGCAGTCGCCAACACAATTAGTGACAGCCACCCGGCCATGCTCAACGCATCAGCATAGTAGGTTTGGTTGCTATCAGTAAGTCGGGTTTGGGTTTGTTTAATCAGCAGCCAAAGTCCCAGCGACACCCCCATCAACACGAACGGCAAAACAGCCCGACCCCATGACAGTTCGAGCAATCCCGTGAAAATAGCGGCATAGAAAGCCAAAACGGCCATAAACGTAACGATCACGTCGCCATAATAGGCGGCAAAAGCAAGCAATACCGGCCCTGCCAGCAAGCACCGAAACCACAAGCCTGTGTCATTGGGCAGCACCACATTGAGTGCCGTGAGCAGAAACGATGCCGCCAGAACAATGAGCACATTGTCGGGGCCGTTGCGGTAAAAATTGTAACGCCGGATCAACGTGTAGACCAGCACGATCAACCCCAGGCTTACCAAGGCATTAAAGGCACCGAAACTGACACTGTTATCCAGTAAGCCGGTCATAAACAACATGATAAGTGCATAGGCTCCGCCCACGGCGATGCCCGTAAATATGAATGCGCCAATTTCAGCAAAAATATTGCTGCCACGGAACGGAACGGGGTATGCCTGTCGGATGGCGTTCAACTGATCGGTTTGAAGCAAGCCTTCGCGTTGCCAGCGGTCAGCTTGTTGGCGAATGGTTCGGTTACGGATATGGGTAGGGTTGTAGGCTTTCATTTTTTTCGGTAGGTGAGTAAATAAACAACCAGTACTCCCCCCGAAATCAGGAGATAGAATGTGGACACGTATTCGTCGGGATGCAAATAGTGAAAAAGCAGGTAAGTCAGGCCAATGTAGCCATATACGGCGGCCATCAGCCCAAACAGAAACGACTGTTCCCGGCGTGCATAAAAATCGAAAGCGATACAGGCCGCCACCAGCCCCACCGCGAACAGCAAGCGAAGATTGTTGAGGTTAAAAATACCGGCCAGCAACGCTACCAATAGCAAATTGCCAATCACGAGCAGATAGGTGAAGGTGAAGTGAGGCTTGATTTTTAGCCGTTCCAACACTAATGCTGACCCAATCACCAGCCCACTCAGGGCAAGAGCCGAATAAATAACCCGCTCGTCAAAAAAGTTGGTTTTGAGGTATAAATCCAGCGGACGTACCGTAACCCCAACCCACGCCATAAGTGCCGTGAGTCCCATACCCAACACGCCCCGGTGATCGAACCTGTAGGCCAGCGCCAGGAACAGGATGGCGGGCAGAAATGTCACCAATCCATAGCGTGTCCCAAAAATAGTGTATTCATATTGGGCATATCCCTCCAGCGATAGAAACAGCAAACATCCCAGCACCAGCGCGTAATCGCCAAACGGTGATGGTGATTGAGTAAGGGCTGGAGTCCAGGGCGGACGCACATACCAGGCATAGGCATAGGCTGAAATGCACAACAGACAGATGCCGCCCAGAATGCTCAGGTGACCGAGGTTATCGTAGTTTTCGTAGATAAGTAGCCCCAAACCGGAACTGAGCAGCAGAATTCCTACATACAGGATCGACCGTAACTCCCAGTGCAACGAAAAGGGCCTGTTTTGTTCAACATCAGCCATAATCCGGTGTTGGTCGCCGGACACAAGACTTTGCTGATGCAGTTGATTCAGAATCTCTTTTGGGGACATATTAGCCCGTTTTGGTGTTATGCAAGTATGCTCGGTCGCCCAAAAATCCTTCTCACGCCCCGGTATTATTTAGATAATTTCCGGTATGTTCTCGACCTCGTCAAGAGGTTGTATCGCCCCATTCTCAACGAAGCAGAAAGCGATTTTATGTGTCGGTTGGCCGAACTGAGTGTGGATGCGCAATGTCTTTTTGTGCGGTTCAGTAATCGCAAAGGACTGTTTTTTCGGGTAAACAAACTACACTATGACGAGATAACTGACCTACCGGCTGCTTTAGGTGAATTGTTGTTGGCCGGATTTGTGGAACGATTATCGGCTCACCATGAGATTATGGGTCGCGAGGGGTTGAGCGTTTTCACCAAACCCGAACTACTCGCGTTGTTGCCGCTGGAGCCAGAAGAGATTAAGTCTCTGAAGAATCTGAAAAAGGAAGAATTGGTGGCCTACGCGCTTCACGAACTTAATTTTGGTGAAATAGTCACGAGCCTGACGACGGTTGAAACGGTTATCAAGATTCGTTTCGAGGCTGAGGTGATGATGATTAAATACCTGTTCTTTGGTAATCGGGGTTCCGACATGACCGAGTTTGTGGTGCGCGACCTGGGCATGATTAACTTCGAGCGGCATGATGAAAGCAAGATGACCGCCCGGTTTCGGTCGCGGAAGGAGGTGGACGATAAGCTACTGATTTCGCTGACGAACGAGGAATTTTATGACCTCAAAACCGCTGACACACCCGCCGAAGACATTTATAACTGGTTTCTGAACTGGAACGAAACCCGCCCCGAACTCACCGAAATTGCCATTCCGGGCTATCAGCGGTTGGTGTGCAAAGTGGGTGGTTTTCTGGAACGCCGGAAACTA
>JAJAYX010000256.1 GCA_026785985.1 Rudanella sp.
ACTTAATAATGGCTTCGCGCTCGAACAGGTTGCGAATACGTTGCCGGGCATCAGCATCTTCGTTTACACGCTCGGCCATAATGTCGCGGGCACCTTGCAGGGCATCGGCAACGGTTGGCACCTGATCGGTGAGAAACCGTTGGGCGGCTCGTTCGGGGTTCGCTTCGGTTTGGGCAAAAATAACGTTGGCCAGCGGTTCCAGGCCGCGCTCAATGGCGATGGTTGCCCGTGTTTTTCGCTTCTGTTTGTAGGGGAGATACAGATCCTCCAACTCGGTCATGGAGTTGGCTGCGTCAATTTTCTTTTTGAGTTCGGGGGTGAGTTTACCTTGTTCGTTGATGGCTTTCAGAATGGCCTCCCGGCGTTTATCGAGGTCCTGCAATCGTTGGTAGGTGTCGCGGATGGCCGTAATCTGCACTTCGTTTAACTGGTTCGTGGCTTCTTTTCGATAGCGGGCAATGAACGGCACGGTAGCTCCGCTGTCGAGGAGTTCAATGGTATTGGCGACCTGCCGGGCGTTCAGATTAAGGAGTCCGGCAATGCGCCCGTCGTAGGGATTTGGGTTCATGAAGCGAATTTAGGCATTTATCGCGTCCAGAATCACCTCACAAGCCTCCCTAATTTGTTCCTCGCTGATAATGAGGGGTGGGGCAATCCGCATGGAATTGTTGCAAAACAAAAACCAGTCGGTAATAACACCCTTTTCAATGGCCCGGTCGATGACGGGCTTCAGCACCTCGAACGAGGCAAATTCAGCAGCCAGCATCAGCCCTTTTCCGCGAATTTCTTTTATCGCAGGGCTTCCTCTCAGCAACTGCCTGAACAACTGCCCTTTGGCTTCGGCCTGCGCGTAAAGCTGTTCGTTGCGGATGATCTTGAGTGTGGCCAGCGAGGCCGCGCACGATACCGGATGCCCTCCAAAGGTGGTAATGTGGCCCAGAATCGGGTTATTTTTGAAGACGCTCATCACATCTGGCGAACTGATGAAAGCTCCAATCGGCATTCCACCCCCCATGCCTTTGGCGCAGACCAGCACATCGGGTACAAAACCGAAAGCTTCAAAGGCCCAGAATGAACCCGTCCGGCCAAAACCCGTCTGAATTTCGTCGATGATGAGCAACGCGCCCACCTCGGTGCAGCGTTGGCGAACGGCTTGCAAATAAGTTGGTTCGGGAACGCGGATGCCCGCTTCGGCGGTGATAACCTCGATCACAACGGCGGCTGTGCGGTATCCGATTTTCTCCACATGGGCCATGTTGCCGTGTTCGATGTGCCGGATTCCGGTCAGCAAGTGGCGGTAGTTGCGCTTGAAATTCTCGTCGCCGGAAAGCGACAAGGCGCCCTGAGTGGCACCGTGATAGGCATTGATGCAACTGACAATTTCCGTTCGGCCCGTGAAGCGTTTGGCTAATTTCATGGCTCCCTCGATGGCTTCGGTGCCGGAGTTCGTGAAATAAACGTTACTCAGTTGTCCGTATGGACTTGTGCAGAGGGCGAGGGTTTCCGCAAGAGCCTGAGCCAGTTGGGTTTGGGGCGTTTGCACATACTCGCCATAGACCATCAGGTGCAAATATTTGTCTAACTGTGCCTGAATAGCGGCCAGCACCTTCGGATGCCGGTGGCCCACGTTGCTCACCCCGATGCCCGAAATCAAGTCCATGTACTGCTGATCATCAGTTGTGTACAGATACACTCCTTCCGCCCGGTCAATTTCTAGGGCAAGGGGGGAATCGGATGTCTGGGCAACGTGCTGAAAAAATAACTGGCGATGTGTCATTAAATGTATATTTTTTCGAGCCATTCCAACCGAAACCGGCTTGTTTGACTCCTATCTACAACGAAACATCAACACGATCTTCCATGAAATCAGTTCTGCTATGCCTGCTGCTGTCGATTCCGATAGCGGCTTTTTCTCAATCGTCCATTAACCCAATCGATTCAAGCCGCACCACCTTCACCATTTTTCTTAAAGACGGGGGCGAGTATGTGGGCCGAATCATTGCGCGAGATGCCATCAAAGTGGTTGTCCGTCGGAAGGGTGGGGGACTGTCTTATTTGGCTCCGTCAGACATTACCCGCATTGAGCCGTATCAGGGCCGTATCAGAACGCAGGGGCGTGGGCAACAACAGATCACGCTGACCGATGGAACCGTTTACCGGGGGCAGATTGAGAAGCAGGATAGTACGATGGTTTTGTTGCGTCGGCGGGGCGGGCAGTCAATTTTGTCGCCCAAAGAAATTGCCAAAATTGAACCGATTGTGGGTGTCAAGAACAAAGAGCAACCCGCGTCGGTAGTCACCATGCCTGTTTCTTCGACGGGCAGCGAGGACAATCAGTTTCCGTGGTTGCTCTACAACCAAACGGCCATTCCGCTCAAAGCCGGGCAGCTAACCTACCGGAATATTGGGATACTCTACAACGAACTATCGTATGGTTTTTTTGGCTTTATCACGCTGCGGGCCAGCATCACACCTTCTTACAGCGGATCGGACTTTTACAACAGTACCATTTATACCCGGCCTTCGGTAGGGGGTAAAGTGAGCATCCCGATTGGTAAGAACGTGCATATCGGGGGCGATTTGAGTTTTCGCTGGAGCGAACGGCCTCAATTTGGTGGTTACTTCCCGGATCCTCGAAGCCTGCGCGAACGAAACCTGAGCGGATTCATCACCTTTGGCATCACCAGAAGCAACCTGACACTCGGCTACTCTGATTTGAGGCTTGTTTCCTCTATGATTCGGCGACAGTCTATTAGTATTGGCTTTGTGGCTCCCATCGGTCGGCGGTTGTCGCTGATTAGTGATAACCGGATTCTGGTCGGTCAAAACAGCTACAACAACGACTATTTCAGCCAGATGTCAGGTGTGTTGCGGCTCAACCGGCCCCGTCATGCCTTCGATTTGGGTATGCTGATGGCCATTCGTGACGAAGATAAACTCCGGCTTTACCCGTTGCCCTATGTGGCCTTTAATATGCGGTTGTCGCGCCGGTAATTACGCGAAAAAACAAATCGTTCCGCCGACCCAATCTTTGTTTTTATTGAAGTTTACCCCGATCATTTCGCCCCGGCTCAGACGGGCCAAATTGGTTACGAGGGTGGGGGTCTTGTCTCCTTCGGGCCAAATCAACAGCATCCTTATTTCGCACTTTACCAGGCCATCGGGCGACTGAATCACGGGTTCGTACTGCAC
>JAJAYX010000257.1 GCA_026785985.1 Rudanella sp.
AAACTAGATAGAGCGTTTGCATTTATTATCATTTTATGAAGAGTACCACAGATAGAGTACCACAGATTACAATGCTAGATTTAGGTTTTCTAAGTTTTAACTTGATAAGATGGAGAAGAAACGACGCATTGTAGTGTATGAGGATTTGAATGGCCCGTACCGTCAATTCTTGAGGGATGGAATGGATATGACTCCTGATGATTTATTTATTAGTTTCATGAAGATGAGAGAGCGGAATAAAACTTTCTTTGGCGTCAAAAAGAAAACAACGCAACGGTTGACAATAAAAAGACCGTCATGGATTTAGAGAACGAGGATTACCTCGATTTTACAAGGTGTGCCACCAATAATCAGTTGACATACATGGTTATTGGCGGTTTTGCTATGTACTTGAATGGTATTCGTCGCAATACAGAAGATTTTGATGTTTGGATTCAGCCGACCCATGAAAATGGCCAGTTATTCATTGATACCCTGTTGTGTATGGGTTTTACGATTGATGAACTGGATCAACTCACGCAGCATGATTTTCAGGAACCGATTGTGTTTGGTCTCCTGGGTACGATAGATGTTATGACGAGGGTTCATAAAAACTTAGACTTCGAAGCCTGCTATAGCCGGTCACGGACGTATGTTGACCCGCGAGGAATTGAGGTTCATTTCTTACATCTAAATGATCTTCGACAATCAAAAGTTTGGGCAAGGCGTGATCAGGATTTGAGAGATATTATCCAGATCGATGATTTTATCAAAGAAAGGGAAGACCGAAAGGATACCGACAAACGCTTCTGATACGAAATCCCCTTCCACTATCCTCCCTCCCGAAAAATGACCCTACTGACCTATAACCTCAACGGTATCCGCTCGGCCATTCAAAAGGGCCTGATCGACTGGCTTGCGACGCAGAACTTCGATGTGCTTTGTTTTCAGGAAGTGAAAGCTACCCACGATGTAGTCGATTTGACACCTTTTGAAGCCCTCGGCTACCAGTATCACTGGCACGCTGCCGAAAAAAAAGGGTACTCCGGTGTGGCAACGTTTTCTAAACAGGCTCCCGATAACGTCGTATTGGGTTGTGGGCTAACCGTTTATGATTGCGAAGGCCGTATTCTCCGCACCGACTTTGGCGACCTGACTGTTTTGAACTGCTATTTTCCCAGCGGCACCACCGGCGATTTGCGCCAATCGGTTAAGATGGGTTTTCTGGCTGATTTTTATGAGTACGTACAGACGCTCCGCCAAACCCGGCCCAACCTGATTGTGGTCGGCGACTACAACATTGCCCACACCGAGCGCGACATTCACGACCCCGTCCGCAACAAAAACTCCACCGGGTTTTTGCCCGAAGAGCGTGCCTGGATGGATCAGTGGTTTGCCTCCGGTTTCACGGATTCGTTCCGGCACCTGCACCCCGACAAAACCGAGTATAGCTGGTGGAGTTATCGGGCCGCGTTCAGTCGGGCCGCGTTCGGTCGGGCCGGGGCAAGGGCCAATAACAAAGGCTGGCGCATCGACTACATCTCCGTTACCGACACCCTCCAGGAGTATATTCAGTCGGCGGGTCACTTCCCCGATGTGGTGCATTCCGATCATGGGGGCGTATTTATGGCACTGAGTGAACGGGCGAACGCTCTATGACCCGAATCTGCCTGTACGGTCCCGAAAGCGTGGGGAAAACGACCATCGGTCTGCAACTGGCCGACTATTATCAAACTCAGTTTGTGCAGGAGGTAGCGAGGGACATGGTATTCGACAATCAGTTTTCGCTGGACGACATCATACGCATTGGCCACGCGCAGACCAATGCGGTGCTCGAAGCCTCGAAAACTGCCAGCAAACTCCTGATTTTTGATACCGATGTGATCACAACCCAACTCTATTCCCAAATTTACCTCAATGAAGTTCCGCCCATCTTATACGAACTGGAAAAGCAGGTTCACTACGACCTGTATTTTCTGCTCGACATCGACGTGCCCTGGGTGGCCGACGGCTTGCGCGACCTGGGACACCGCAGGCAGGAAATCTTCGATCTGTTCAAAGCCGCTCTGGACGAACGCAACCGGCCTTACGTCCGGGTATCCGGCGACTGGCCCACCCGTTGGCAAACAATCACTGAAGCCATTGACCTTACCGTTACCTAAGCCGTTGGCGTTCAGTAAAAATATGTTCCCGGAGTTTACAAATAACTTATCCATTTAGGCTTTCCTGTATGACAACATGGCTTCCTGCGTATAATACGGTCCGCATTTTTCTTGATGGAATGTTGACCATGATGCTGATGTACGCGTTGTTGTCCTACATTCAGCAACGCAAAGCCATCTATTGGCAGTATGCCCTCTATATTGGGTGTATGCTGATCACGTTCCGGCTCGACGACAGCGATTATGGGTTAGCCAGTTACGCTCCAGGCGGTAATTATGCGGTGGCCCTCATTGAAAGCGTGGCATTTATTCTCTACATCCGGTTTGCCATTCTCCTGATTGATATTCCCCGGTATGACCCCTTCAGTCATCAGATCCTGCGTTATATGACGGTCCTGCTGGCTGGTGGACTGCTGCTGGATACGATCCTATGGGTCAGTGGCATGTCCGAAGCACACTGTACACTGTCAACCGTTTTGTGCTGGCAGGTCTGGCCCTGGTGGTTGTGCCCCGTCTGTTTCGGCTTCGAAAACCGGTTGTTTCCTATTTTATTACCGGTACATTTATCTTCGTCGCTGGCTGTGTGGCAGCACTTTGTCTCAATTTTATTCCCGCTTTTTTTATCCGCGACCCCAACAATCCACTCACGTTTCCCGTCAGCTATATGCAGGTAGGGGTCGTGTTGGAAGTTCTCTGTTTTACGCTGGGCTTATCGCGGCTTAACCAGCAAACGGAGGCCGAAAAGCAGGCTGTTCAGGCACAACTCATTGAACAACTGCGGGAAAACGAACGCAAGCAGGAAAAACTTCAGCGTATCCGGGATGATATTGCCCGCGATCTGCACGACGAATTGGGGGCCGACCTCGGTGGCATCGGCATGTTGGCCCTGTCGGCATCCCGGCAGGTGGTGAGTCACCCCGAGGAGGTCAGTAGTAAACTGGTGCTTATCAGTCAGTCGGCCCGGCGGGTGGTGGCCACCATGCGCGAGATCATCTGGAATATGAATTCCGTCCATGATACCCTCCAGAACGTAGCCATTCGACTGGAAGAAACGGCCCGTACCCTGCTTTCGCAGCAGGCAATCGACCTGCACCTTGAACTACCCCCGCGCGGAATCGATGGGCCGCTCCCTGCCGAATACCGGCGCGATCTGTTCCTGTTATTTAAAGAAGCTCTGCACAATGTCATGCGTCATTCAGGAGCTAGACAGGCCGTTATCCGCTTATACGTGGAGAAGACCCACTCAGAAGAAAGCCAACTGACATTGATTGTTCAGGACGACGGGCGGGGCTTCGACCCGAAAACGGTGGGGAAGGGAGGGAATGGATTGCGGAGTATGCAGCAGCGGGCCGCATCGCTTGGAGGGACCTTATTGATTGAAACACCTAAAGAAGGTGGTACAACATTGATTTTTAAAGGGCCGGTAGACGGAATTTCCAATAGTTTTCCCGTACTTACCAACTCACCCGAATGCGTTCCAGTCTAATGCGGTTTTTTTCTAATTCGCTTTCCGATGCGGAGTTGATTGACGGTCTGCGGATCGGGGGCATCAATCGCCGGCTTTTCGAAAATAGCCTGTATGACCAGTACGCCTACCTCATACGGGAGGGTGTCCGCCGACACCGGCTCGACGAAGAGGAAACGGCCACCGCCTATGCCGACACCGTGCTGTCGGTGATTGACCAGATCGTGACGGGCCGTTTTGAAGGCCGCGCCGGCCTGAAAACATACCTCACCCAAATATTTTCCAATAAATGTGTTGACGGCATTCGTAAAAAGTCGACTAATAAGGAAAGCGTACACCGGCAGGGGGTCGAGATCGACGGAAGCTTGTTACAAGTACCCGACGAAACTGGTTCAGCCATCCAGCAACTCATTGCCCAACATGATGCCCAGCAACTGCGGGAACGCATGAAATTGCTGGGCGACAAATGCCGGGCGATGTTGCTGGCCTGGGCCGAAGGGTTCACGGATGACGACATTGCCCGCGAGCACCACTATAATTCGGCAGCCGTTGCCAAAACGAGCCGCCTGCGGTGTTTAGAGAAGTTGCGCGATTTATACCGAACGTAATCGCCCGATCCGGGTGGGGTTTTATGATAACCGATTGGACCAGTATTGATGATTATTTTGCCAACCGGCTTTCAGCCGACGAGCGAAACCAGTTTGATGCCACCCTGCGAACCGACGAAGCACTGGCTCAGGCGGTTGCGTTTTATGTGGCCGCTAAACAAACCCTCCGGCAGGAAGCCCAAGAGCAGCGTCGGACCGAATTAATGGCCCGTCCGGTTGGCCAGACCCGGCAATTGCCCTGGCCCTATTCCATTGCCGCTGCCG
>JAJAYX010000258.1 GCA_026785985.1 Rudanella sp.
AGCGTAGCCAGTCGCACAGCAATGGGTGCTCCATAAGACCGCCCCAGCACAATAGCGGGTTTGCCTGAATGATTGATCGACAGAGCTTTAGCAATGCTACGCGCCTGAAAGTCGATGCTCATTCGTGATTTTAGCCGCAGCGGGGATCGCCGTTGTCGCGACTTTCCGTAGCCCGGTCGCTCCACTACCAGAATCTGGAATCGTTTTTGGAGCAGGGTATCGTCCATCGTACGCAGGTAGCCATACCAGTTACCCGGCGCACCATGAATCAGCAGGAGTGGCGGAAGCGTGTCTGCACCGAGGGTAGCTACGAATAGTCTGGTGCTATCGTCTTCAATAGTATGAAAGGTAGGCCGAACAGACTTGCCTGCATAATGCTGCCGGATTTCCCGTTCGGTCATGCTGAACCGCCGGAAGCATCCCGTTGCTAGCATGAGCAGAAAAAAGCATATTACCCAGCATTTCATGAACAGAAAGCAGCTTTAGTTTACGAAAAATGCTCTTCAACAATCTCGTCGAGCATTTTTCGGGTGAGCGGTTTGCTTTTGTAGCCAATCACAACATTATGCGCATTGGCCCGCCGTTGATCATCGGGGTTCAACGAAGTAGTCAGCATAATTAATACCACCTTAGCCTGATAGGATGGGTCTAATTTCTCATATTCAGCCAAAAACTCGAAACCATTCATGCCCGGCATGTTTATATCCAAAAGGATAACCTCCGGTCGGCAATAATTGGGAGCTGATTGATTTGTTAAATAAGAGAGTGCCTGCTGGCCATTTTCGGCTACTTCAACACGGTCACAATAACCAGAATCTTCGATAACTAATCGGTGAAGAAAATTATCATCAGGATCGTCGTCAATTAATAAGATACAGCGGATAGTTTTAGAAGAGGTCATTACAAGTAAGTGAACTTTATTAGAAAAGTTACGGTATGAATTAGTCTTGAAAGCAAAGTTAAGCGATGAGCGCACAGATAAAAGGGTTGAAACAGATAAAAGATCAAAAATTATTACTTACCTGCCGCCCTCAATAAGCTACGTGTTCCTGGAGTTTCCAGGTTAGTTTGAACTTAAGCGGAGAATTTTGCCCTCGCTATGGTTGCAAAGATAAAGTTCGTTTTTGGCATCTTCCCCAAACGCCGATATGGAACCGGCGCGGCTAATGAGGAGCTGGTTGGTTGCTTTACCGCCGGTGGGTGTGTTGTCGGCTGTTAAGGCCCACACGCGCCCACTGGCATAATCGGCGTAGATATATTTGCCTTTTAAACTGGCATTTGCCGGGCCACGATACACCGCCCCACCCGTTATGGACACGTCGCCGTTATCGTGGGTGTATTGCCAGATCGGGTCGATCATGTCAGGTTTGCTGCCATCGCTGTTAAAATTGGAGCGGCCTTCTCTGAGTCTCCAGCCATAATTACCCCCTTTTTGGATGATGTCGATTTCCTCGATTTTATTTTGTCCCACATCGCCCGCCCAAAGCCGTCCCTGTTCATCGAAACTTATTCGCCAGGGGTTACGGAGGCCATAGGCATAAATTTCGGGCAATTTGCCGCTTCCTGCGCTGACAAAAGGGTTGTCTTTTGGAATGCCGTAGTTGCCTTTATCGCTTGCGTCTACATCCACACGCAATACTTTACCAAGGTATGAATCGCTGTTTTGCCCGTTATTTCGTGGGTCGCCCCCGCTGCCGCCATCGCCTGTGGCAATATACAGGAACCCATCGGGTCCAAACAGAATCTTGCCACCGTTGTGGTTAGAGTAGGGCTGCCGAAACTTGAACAGCACCGTTTCTGTGGCTGGGTCAATAGTGCTGGTTCCTGCCGATGTTGCTTTGAACCGGCTGATGACTGTTTCGCGGGGGTTATCTTTGGTATAGTTGACAAAGAGATAGCCATTCTGCTCGAATTTAGGGTGGAATGCCAACCCCAGCAGGCCCATTTCGCCACCCGATGCTACCTGTTTTTTGATGTCCAGATAGGTGCCTGCCGAGGCTGTTTGTGCGTTATTGTCGAACACACGAATCACGCCCGTCTGCTCCACCACAAATACGCGGTTGCTGCCGTCACCGGCGTGGGTAAATTCTACGGGTTGCGAAAAAGAAAGTTTTGGGAAAGCGTTTTCAGCTTTTATCGTTTCGGCAATGGGCACTGTCGTACCGGGAGTAGCTGTTGGGGCATCGGCACCGGGTCTCGATCCGCAGGCGAATGCGATCAGCGAGGAAACCCCGGCTGTGGCAGCCAATGACAGAAAGAGCGTGGTTATTGTTTTATAAAACATGGCTATGTTTGAATTAGACTTACTTTCGCTTATGTTTGAATAGACAAAAGTAGGGCCAGTTTATGGGGTAATAGTGTACAAACGCTTATGTGTATAAAAATGACAACTTTCTCAGGAACAGCCGCCCTCTGAACCGCGTTACGGCACCAACCGGTGTTGGGAAACTTCCTCACTACGGGGCATCAAATCCCCTATTTGCAACCAATGATAAGCTCCGATCAAACAATCAGCCTGCTCGAACACCTGCATGAGCAACGAAATTTATTCCGGTATAAGTTGCCCTCACGCCCTGATGCAGGCCGATTTATCGACCAGTTGATGCGGCTGTTGTTTCCCGTTACGCAGGATTGTCAGTCGGCCACGCACGACGTTGGACGTACTTACCAATTGCTCAACGATCAATTGGTTTGCTTGTTGCAACCCCTCGGTGGTCTTCTGCATGAAGATCCCGAAAAAATAGCCCCATTATTTTTTGACCAACTTCGGACTATTTATGACGACCTGCTCTACGATGCCCGCGCCATTGCCGAGAACGACCCGGCTTCGCATGGTTTCGAGGAGGTTGTAGCGGTCTATCCGGGTTTCTATGCCATTGCGGTCTATCGGTTTGCCCACGCGCTGCTACTGCTCGATGTGCCAATGCTGCCCCGGATGCTTACCGAATACGCCCATAGTCAAACAGGCATCGACATTCACCCCGGAGCCGTTATTGGTCGTTCGTTTTTCATTGACCACGGCACGGGCATTGTTATCGGCGAAACGACGGTAATCGGTGAAAACGTGAAATTGTATCAGGGGGTTACCCTCGGTGCCACGCACGTTGCCAAAAATATGGCCCATAAAAAACGCCACCCCACCATCGAAGACAACGTGGTGATCTACGCCAACGCTACCATTTTGGGCGGAAAAACGGTGGTTGGCCACGACTCCGTGATTGGTGGCAACGTGTGGCTCACCAACAGTGTAGAACCCTATTCACTGGTGTATCACCAAAGTCAGATCGAGGTGAAGGCGAAGGAGGTGTAGCCCAGAAGGCCACTTCACAATCCCAACTGCAACTTTGCATTGAGACTATAATACAGCTTCCCACCCGGCTCAAACTGAACCCGGAGTGCGTTTCCTACTTCATTACTGTTGAAAAACACATTATGCCGAATCTGCACGACATCGGTAGGCAAGGGTGCGCGGTTGCACGACCATGTGGTGGGGTCAGACCAATAACCGGGTCTAATGGTCTGCATACTGAGGCAGACGGGCAAGGTCTGAAAATTGACTGAGGCCGAAAAATCCGTTAGCAGTGTGGCGGAGCATCGGGCGCGAATCTGCCATTCGTAGGCCGTGTTGGGAGTCAGCCCGGTTAACGTATACAGTCCATTGTTGATGGCGTTAAGGGTCAGGTTACTCACCGCTGTCCAGTCGGGTGCGCCGGTGGCTCGCCAACGAATGTCGAAGCGCGTGTCGGTATCGGCCACATAATAGCCCCAAGCCAGATTAGCTGAGTAATCTGAAGCTACTACAGGCGTACTGCCTGCCGGGATGAGGCATGAAAGTGTGGTGAAGCTACGGACTTCCGAAAATCCTGAACCAAGACCATTGTCGCAAAGGGTTTGCACCTGCCACTCATAGGGTGTGGTGCTTTGTAAATTCGTCAGTACCACCGAGTTCGTGGTAATATTGCAGAGAATGGCCCAGATAGCTGAACCTATGCGCCGAAAATAAACATCGTATAGGGCAACAGGCAATGTCTGATTCCATGTTATGGTGGCAGACGTAA
>JAJAYX010000259.1 GCA_026785985.1 Rudanella sp.
AATCATATCGTCGGTGTTGGTATCCAGAAGCCGTTCGCCGTTGACGTCGAGCCACAGGTGCAGCGCGTTGGGGTTCGGGATTTCGTCTTTCGTGACCAGAACTGGGCCGAGGGGGGCGAAGGTATCCGCACTTTTCCCCTTCACCCACTGCCCGCCACGCTCCAACTGAAACGCCCGTTCCGAATAGTCGTTGTGCAGCGCATACCCGGCGATATAGTCAGAAGCGTCGTCAATTTCTACGTAGGTAGCTTTTTTGCCAATCACAATGGCCAACTCAACTTCCCAGTCTGTTTTTTCGGAGCGTTTCGGAATCACCACATCATCGTTAGGGCCGCAAAGCGCGGTGGTCGATTTAAAGAACAAAATCGGCTCTGCGGGTGGTTTTGAGCCTGTTTCGGCAGCGTGTTTAGCGTAGTTGAGGCCTACGCACACAATTTTTGAAGGCCGTTTAATGCAGGATGCCACCCGTTGGTCGGCCCCCACTTCGGGGCAGGAATCGGCATTAGTTTCGAGCCACTGAGCCAGTTGATTGAGGCCCCCGGAGCCAAAAAAATGTTCGTCGTAATCCTGCCCAAACGCAGCTACGTTAATACGTTTGTCATTGGCAAGTTCAACACCGGGTTGTTCGTGGTCGGCAGGGCCGAAGCGGAAAAGTCGCATAGAAGGGAAGTTGGTAGTTTTTCACTCAATAAAGAGTAACAAAGGGTATTGTTTAACCATGCAAAGGTGGAGAAGGTAATTCATTCGTGCAATTCCGGTCAAAATGCCAGATATTTGTAGCAGTGAACAGTTGGTTGCCAACAGCCAACAGTTGGTTGCTGGCTGGCACTATTCACTGTTAAAGCTGTTCACTGTTGGCTGGTAGCTGTTCACCGTTTTATTATGTCTCAAAAAGTTGTTCTTGCCTTTAGCGGGGGTCTCGACACCTCGTTTTGTGTTAAATACCTAACCGAAGATCGGGGTTTTGACGTCCATTCCGTGCTGGTTGATACGGGTGGTTTTTCGGAGGCCGAACTGAAAGCCATTGAGGAGCGGGCGTATTCGCTTGGTGTTAAAAGCCACGCCACCGTCACCAAAACCGACGATTATTACAGTCAGTGCCTGAAGTTTTTGGTTTATGGGAACGTCCTGAAAAACAATACTTACCCGCTGTGTGTCAGTGCCGAACGCATTTTTCAGGCCATAGCCGCCGGGGAGTATGCCCGCGAAATTGGGGCCACGGCCATTGCCCACGGCAGCACCGGCGCAGGCAATGATCAGGTTCGGTTCGACATGGCGTTTCGGATTATTATTCCCGAAGCTGAGATCATTACCCCCATCCGCGACCTCCGTTTGTCGCGCGATGCCGAGATAGAATACCTCAAAAACAAGGGAGTCGATCAGGAGTGGCACAAGGCGGCTTATTCCATCAACAAAGGCTTGTGGGGCACTTCGGTGGGGGGAAAGGAAACCCTGACCTCCGACCAATACCTACCCGAATCGGCCTGGCCAACGCCTGTAACAGAATCAGAGCCGAAAACTATTACCCTCCATTTTGAACACGGCGAACTGAAAGGCATCGACGATGAGGACTACACCAACCCGGTTAACGCTATTCAAAAATTGACCGCTTTGGCAGGGCCTTACGGTATTGGGCGCGACATTCATGTGGGCGACACCATCATCGGCATCAAAGGTCGGGTGGGTTTCGAAGCGCCGGCACCGCTCATCATCATCAAGGCACACCACACGCTCGAAAAGCACGTGTTGACCAAGCATCAACTGACCTGGAAAGATCAATTGGCCAATTTCTATGGCACCATGCTTCACGAAGGGCAGTTTATGGACCCCGTTATGCGCAACATCGAAACGTTTTTGGCTGATACGCAGGGTCACGTCACGGGCAAAGTCTACGTTCGGCTCGACCCATATCGGTTCACCGTTTTGGGCATTGAATCGCCCTACGATTTGATGTCGGCTAAATTCGGTTCCTACGGCGAAATGAACAACGCCTGGACTGGCGACGACGTGCGTGGCTTCTCGAAAATAGCCTCCAACCAGATGATGATTTACGAACGAATTAAAGGGTAGTGAGCAGTGAACAGTGAGCAGTGAGCCGTGAACAGCCAACAGTTTCTATTAACTGCTTACTGTTGACTTCTTACTGTTGGCTGTTGGCTGTTGGCTGTTCACTGTCAGCTGTTTTGAACCTCCTCCTCGACGCAAGCCCGCTGGGAATTGGATTTTACCATCCCGAAGCCAAAACCGGTGTTAGCCGGGTGGTTGAGGAATTGGTACGGGGTCTGTGGGAGTCGAAAGAGGTGAATTTGTCGGTGGTAGCTCCGTCGCACGTGTCAGAAACGCAACGGTATATTCACACACTGTTTGGAGCAGACGGCCCACCGCTGGCTAATGGCTCCTCCGACCGACGCTGGGCGAGCCTGGAGAATGCCGTTTTGAGACCCTTAGAGCCAACCAGCCAATCATCGAAAATGATTCGGGTGGGTCTGGAGCAAATTCGGCAGGTGTTGGGCATGACAGCGGAGCCGATGCCGGTGAACAACTGGCCTACCGGAACGATTTACCACTCCCCGTTTTTTCCGATTCCAACGGAGGTGGGCAAGTCGCGACACCTTCGACCCGTGATAACGATTCACGACCTGATTCCGTTGCAACGGCCCGACTGGTTTCGCGAAGGGGTGCAAACAGTTCGGCAGGCGATCGACTCGCTCACGCCCGATACGCACGTGGTTTGTGTGTCGGAAGCTACGCGAACCGATTTCCTGAATCACACTAATTTCATTCCTGAACAGGTCACTACCATCCCGTTAGCGGCTTCGCGGGAGCTATTTTACCCCGTCACTGACCCCGACCGAATTGCAGAAGTACAACGTCGGTTTGGTATCATGGGAGGAGGCTACATTCTAAGTTTGGCCACGTTTGAGCCGCGCAAAAACATCGACCACCTGGTTCGGAGTTTCGCCCGATTAGTACAGGAACGAACCATTCCCGACGATTTTAATTTGGTACTGGTTGGCACAAAAGGCTGGAAAATCGAGCAGATTATGGCCGAAATTAGCCGGGTCGATCACCTCCAATCGCGCATTATTCTGACGGGCTTTGTCCCCGACGAAGACCTGGCCCCGCTCTATTCGGGAGCATTGGCGTTCGTATATCCGTCGTTGTATGAAGGGTTTGGATTACCGCCTTTAGAAGCCATGCAGTGCGGTTTGCCGGTAATAACGTCGAACCAATCGTCGTTGCCTGAAGTGGTGGGCGATGCGGCCCTGCTGGTTCCACCCACCGATTCCGACGCGCTTTGCCAGGCCTTGTTAACGCTGATCAATTCGTCATCTGTCCGCACGGAATTGGCCCAACGCGCCCTCGATCGGGCTTCTCTGTTCTCCTGGGAACGATTCATTCGCGAGCATATTTTGTTGTATAATACCTTATGAGCCAACTAACTGTTGTGAAAATAGGCGGTAACGTGATCGACAATCCCGATGCCCTCAAACGATTCCTGACCGCATTTGCTACCCTGCCGGGTGATAAGATCCTGGTTCATGGAGGTGGCAAAATTGCCACGCAGGTAGCCGAGAAATTAGGCGTTCAAACCACCATGATCAACGGTCGCCGGATCACGGATCGTCCCATGCTCGACGTGGTAGTGATGGTCTATGGCGGTCTGGTGAACAAGCAGATTGTGGCCCGGTTGCAGGCGCTGGATGTGAACGCCATTGGCCTAACCGGAGCCGATGCCAGCACGATTCTCGCTAAAAAACGCCCCGTCAAAGACATTGACTATGGCTTTGCGGGTGATATTGTGGAGGTCGATTCGGGGCAGATTCGGTTTTTTCTGCGGCAAAGCCTGACCCCGGTCTATGCCCCGCTGACCTACGATGCCGAAGGAACCCTGCTCAATACCAATGCCGATACGATGGCCTCGGCCATTGCCGTGGATATGAGCCACCACGACGCAGTTACGCTCGTGTATTGTTTTGAGAAAAAGGGCGTACTGGCTAAGCCCGACGATGACAATAGTGTGATTCCGGAACTCACCCCGACCCTGTATGCCGAACACAAAACAGCCGGTACGATCAATAAAGGCATGATTCCGAAATTAGATAATGCTTTTAGTGCCCTCGAAAAGGGTGTTTCGCGGGTCATCATCTGCCACGCCGACGAACTGGCTCAAGCCGTTCAGCAGAGTGCCGGAACCGTGTTGAAAAAGTAATCCTGTCCAAAAAGAGTGAACACCGACGTTACACCCCTTCCCGAACGGGTTCGCCCGCGCACCCTCGATGATGTGATTGGTCAGCAAAAACTGATTGGCCCCAACGGTGCGCTGCGCCGGGCGGTGGCATCGGGCCGCTTGCCCTCCATGATTTTGTGGGGGCCTCTGGGCGTGGGTAAAACCACGCTCGCCCTGTTGTTGGCTGAAGCCGTTCGTCGCCCATTTGTCGCTCTGAGTGCCATCAATTCGGGTGTGAAAGAAATTCGCGAGGTATTGAGCCGGGCCACCCCGCTGATGCCGCCGGTCGTGTTCATCGACGAGATTCACCGCTTCAACAAAAGTCAGCAGGATGCGTTGCTGGGTTCTGTTGAAAAGGGGCAGATTACGCTGATTGGGGCCACCACCGAAAACCCCTCGTTTGAAGTGAACTCGGCCCTGTTGTCGCGTTGCCAGGTGTATATCCTGGAATCACTTTCCCGCGACGAATTGGTGGCTGTGGTGGATCAGGCCATTGCCAAAGACCCGTTCCTGCAAAGCAAGCGAATCACAATTGAGTCGTATGATGCCCTGCTTCGGCTGTCGGGTGGGGATGGGCGTAAGCTGCTCAACCTGCTCGATCTGGTGGCTTCGGCCCATGTCGCGGCAGAGCCATTAGTACTTACGGATGAGGGGGTTACAACCATTGCCCAACAGAACATAGCCCGTTACGATAAGTCGGGCGAGCAGCATTATGACATCATTTCGGCGTTCATCAAATCGTTGCGCGGCTCCGACCCCAACGCAGCCCTATACTGGATGGCCCGCATGATTGTGGCGGGGGAAGATCCCGTTTTTATTGCCCGCCGAATGCTTATTCTGGCCTCAGAAGACATCGGCAATGCCAACCCAACGGCCCTGATTATGGCTACAGAAGCGGTGCAGGCTATCAAGGCTATCGGCATGCCCGAAGGTCGCATTATCCTCTCGCAGGTGGCGGTTTATCTGGCCACCTCGCCCAAGAGCAATGCGAGCTATGTAGCTATTGATGCCGCTATTGCGCTGGCCGAGAACACGGCGCACCTGCCCATGCCGCTCCACCTCCGCAACGCGCCCACTAAGCTCATGAAGCAGATTGGCTATGGCAAAGACTACCAGTATGCCCATGCTCACGAAGGCAACTTTGCCCGGCAAAACTTCCTCCCCGACGACTTGAAAGGCCACCGCCTGTATGACCCTGGCCACAACGCCCGCGAACAGGAAATCCGGCGTAATTTGCAGAAATGGTGGGGTGATTGGTATGGGTATTAGAGGAGTGAATAGTTTTATCAGTAGCTTTCGGCTACACTCAATACTTCTTAAAATTTGATTACAAGTGCTTATGCAACACAC
>JAJAYX010000260.1 GCA_026785985.1 Rudanella sp.
CACTATTTTTTTGCCGGCGTGAAATGTCTGGGCGCGGCACTTGAGTCGCTTCACCAGGGGGGGACGGAAACTCACTTTGGCCGCCCGGAACCACAACCCCTGAAACAGAAATGTGGGCCAGGTGTCGAGCGTTGAGAAGGAGTAATAATCAGTTAGTTTGGCTTGCGAACGCGGTTTCAGAACCCCGCTTTGCAGGCCGTTGGTCACGCTGCCCCGTTCTTCGTTGAGGGTATAGGGCATATCCCAATCGGTGTTGTTCACCAGGTGAACAGCGAACTCACGGTCGTTTTGGGCGACAAATGCCATGTAAATACCCTGATTAGACAGGATCACGGGGCCGCGTGGGGCCTGAGGCTCGGCGTTACCTGTGGGCCGCAATAGCTGCTCGGCTTCCATGGGTGATACCACCACCACTTCGGAACGCATCACCGGAATACGAAACCCGTCTTCGATTTCTATTTCAATTTGATTGCCAGTCAGAAAGCGCGTGACCACGCCCTGTTCCTTTGCCCGAACCATGCGGACTTTATCACCAATATTCATAATTTCTGTGGGGTCAGTATGTGTAGCGTGTGCACAACACTATACTGCAAAAGTAGCAGAAACCAGCATCAACGCATCTTGCATGTATCTACGGTGCTGGTTACAATGGGAACTATCCAGAATTATATCACAAACATACAATCAATGGCTATTCGTATTTACTATGAACTATTTTATTGCACTTATCATATTTATCAAAATTTTATTTGACATTTTAATCGTAATAGAAAATTAAAATTCTAATTTCAGGCTTCATTTGCGGTATTCCGCTTCCATCCTAACAAGCTACTTTTTAATTTATCTTATGAGATTATCTCTACTATTGTTTAGCCTCTTTTTGCCTATACTTGCCCTTGCTCAACAGCGCGTTGTTAAGGGTAAGCTGGTCGATAGTGTCGAGCGGAAACCACTGCCTGGCACAACCATAACGGCAAAAAAAAGCACATTGGGCACCGTCACCGATGCGCAGGGTCTCTACCAGATTACCGTTTCGGATAATAACACGGTACTCGTTTTCTCAGCGGTGGGCTTCCAGACTCAGGAAGTCACCGTTGGCAGTCGGGAGGCTATTGACATTGAGCTGGTAGCCGATACCAAGCAACTGAGCGAGGTGGTCGTAACAGCCGCCGGTATCAAGCGCGACAAAAACGCCCTCGGCTATTCGGTCACGACACTCGACGCGACCAAACTCGCGCAACGCTCTGAACCTGACCCACTTCGCGCCCTGACAGGTAAAGTAGCGGGCGTGAATATTCAGGGATCGGGTGGGGCCGCCGGTGGAGCTACCAACATCACGATTCGCGGCAACTCGTCGCTCGGCAACAACAACCAGCCCTTGTTTGTGGTCGATGGTGTGCCGTTCGATAACTCCAGCTTCGGCAATGCCGATGGCTTTGTGGGTGGGTCGACCGTTACCAACCGGGCTTTCGACATAGACCCCAACAACATTCTGACGATGACGGTGTTGAAGGGTGCAGCCGCAGCCGCCCTCTATGGCTCACGGGCGGCTAATGGGGCCATTATAATCACCACCAAAGCCGGAAAAAGCCAGAGCCGCAAAGGGTTGGAAATCACCTACAACATGGGCTACTCCACGGAAACCGTTGCTGGTCTGCCCGACTATCAGACCAGCTATGGCCAAGGCACCAATTTCGATTACCGCAGTGGGGTCTTTGGCTCATGGGGGCCACCGTACGCCGGGATCCCGAGTTTGATTCCCACGCGCCAAACCATTCCGCATCCACTCACGACCAACAACCGCTACCCGTCGGCGGTGTTCCCGCAAAATTATCAGGCCGATGGCATCACGCCGATTCAGGTGCCGTACCAGTCGTATGGACAATACAACGCTAAAAATTTCTTTCGCCAGGGTAACGTCTTTGAAAACGCGCTCTCGGTATCGACGGGTAACGCAAAAGGTAACTTCACCGTTGGCTTGTCGCGGACGGGCAACCAGGGCGTAGTGCGTGAGAACGAGATTACCCGAACCGGGGTGAACATTGGCGGAAACGCCCAGTTAGACAACAAATTCTACGTCAGTGGCGCGTTGAACTACGTAAACACCGTGCAGCGGTCGCCCCAGGTAACGGCGGCAAACGGCAGCGGTGCCTCGGTTATGGACATTCTGATGTTCGTGCCAACCAGCTTCGACCTGACGGGCTTCGCCAATACCAATCCCCTGAACGGCAACAATGCCTATGACCGGGTGGGCACCGACAACCCCTATTGGTCGGTGGTTAACAGCCCTACCACCAGCAAAGTAGATCGGTACTACGGGAACGTGGTAGTGGGCGTTGATCCGTTGCCCTGGTTGAATATTCAAAACACGATTGGCTTCAATGCCTACACCGACCGGCGCGTGGTGGTCAACGGCAAAGGGGGCGATTACTTCCCGAACGGCAACATCACCAACGACAATATTTACCGGCAGGAGTTGGACAATACCCTGCTCGTGACGGCCACCAAACAGCTTACCGAAAACTTTGGTCTGAAAGCTATTGTGGGCAACAACGTGAACCAGCGACTGACCGAACGCCAAGTTGTGTTTGGGGACAATATTATTTTCCGGGGCATTAACTCACTGAATAACACCAGTGTAACTATTCCTCGGGTGCTGCCCAACAACCGAAATAATTTTAAGCAACGCTACTTTGCCTTCTTTACCGACATTTCTTTAGACTACAAAAACTTCGCTTTCCTGAACCTCGTCGCCCGGAACGACGTGTCGTCAACGCTGCCCGCCAGCAACCGGAGCTATCTATACGGCGGGGCCAATGCCTCGCTGATCTTTACGGAAGCGTTCAACGTACCCAAAAACATTTTGTCGTTCGGAAAACTCAGGGCGGGCTATACCCAGGTTGGTAACGAAGCTACGCCCTATCAGACCCAAACGGTTTTTATTGCCAACCCGGTGTTGGGTGCCGGCACCGGCACGGGCGGCATTGCTTCGCCATTCAACGGGCAAAGCACGCTGACCGAGTCTGACTTGTTGGCCAACGCTTCGTTGAAACCGGAGTTTATTACCGAACTAGAATTGGGAACGGAACTGCAGTTTTTTAATAACCGCATTGGAATAGACATCACGTACTACAACAAAATCAGTACGTCGCAGATTTTTACGGTCAATGCGGCCCCGTCAACGGGCTACACCCAGAAAGTGATTAACCTCGGTCGGTCGTCCAACGAGGGAATTGAGATTGGGTTTACGGCCTCCCCCGTGAAACGCTCCAACGGATTTACCTGGGACATTTCGGCGGCTTTCACCTGGAACCGGAATATCGTGCGGGATATTGGCTCGCTAAAAGAACTACCCTACGGCGGGTTCTCGGATCTGGGCAGCGTTCACATTGCGGGACAACCCTACGGACAGATTCGCGGCTCGACCTATGCCCGCGACGACGAAGGGAACATGCTGGTAAACCCCAACACGGGCAAGCCCATTCTGAGCGGTAAAACAGCGGCCATTGGCAACCCAAACCCTGACTTTATTCTCGGTGTAACCAATACGTTTACCTACAAAGGGGTGACCCTGAGTGCTTTGTTCGACTGGAAGCAGGGGGGCGACATGTATTCGTTCACAGCTTACGAACTGCTGAGTCGGGGATCCACACGCGATACCGAAGACCGCGAAACCATATTAGTTGGGCCGGGGGTGCTGGGCGATGTGAATACGCTGAAACCGATTTTGGGGGCCGAAGGCAAGAAAATTCCGAACAACATTGGCATTGCCGTAGCCGATTATTATTTCTCGGGCGGTTTTGGGCCGGGCGGTGCGGGGGAGGTCAACGTGTTCGATGCAACGGTTTTCCGGTTTCGCGAGGTATCGCTGGGCTACCAAATGCCAAAGAAATGGTTGGCAAAAACACCGTTTGGCTCAGTGGTGCTGTCCTTAAGTGGACGTAACCTCTGGTATCTGGCACCGAACTTCCCAAAGTACCTGAACTTCGATCCCGAAGTGAGTTCAACCGGGGCTGGCAATTCGCAAGGCTTCGATTTTATTGGAATTCCAACCACCCGCCGAATGGGCGTAAACCTGCGGTTTAGTTTTTAATTCCGTCCGAATGCCAAACACAACTTCTATGAAATTCATAACCACCTTACGAGCCGTTTCCTTGCTCTGCCTCCTGCTGGTGGCTGGCTCTTGCAACGAGTTCGTCAGCATTAACAACGACCCCAATAACCCAACAACCCCGGTGCTGGAACTGCTGTTGCCAGCCACCCAGGTATCAATGGCCGGTAGTATGCGCGACTTAAACCAGGGTACGTCTATTGTGATGCAGCATATGTTCACGATTGCCGCAAGTCGCAACTTTCAGGATGGTACTGATTATCAGTCATCCTGGAACTCATTATATACCCAGGGGCTGAACGACATTGAAACCATCATCCGCGAAGGAACGCGCCTGAATCGTTGGGATTATGTCTCGATTGCAAAATTGGAAAAAGCCTATCTGTACAGCCTGATGGTTGATATGTGGGGCGACATTCCGTACCGCGATTCATCGAAGGGCCCCAGTACCGAAGACCCGGCGTTCGAAAGTGGAGCCGTTATTTACGACAAACTCTTTATTCTGATTGATGAGGCCTTAGCCGATGCCAATAAAGGAGCCTTCGCGATTCAGCCAGCCGCTGCCGATATCATTTACAGAGGTGATAAAGCGGCCTGGATTCGCATGGGTAACTCGCTGAAATTGAAGCTATTTAATCAGATTCGCTTAGTGCAGCCTGATAAAGCGAGGGTAGGCATTGCGGCTTTACTGACCGCCAACGCACCGCTGATTACGACCAACACCCAGGATTTTGCCTTCCGGTTCGGCACCACCGAAACGCCCGCTAACCGCCATCCCTGGCACCGCAGCGAATACCAGCCTACCAAAGCGTTTTACATGAGCCAGAATTTTATGGAGCGACTGTTTAGTACCGATGATCCCCGAATACGATATTTTTTCTACCGCCAAACGTCGAACTTCACGGTTGGTTTCACGCCAACGGGTAACGGCTATTTTGGTCGCTACACGGGCGATGCTACTGCCGCGCCCAACGATCAGTCGCTGCGGGCTACGGTTGGGGTCTATCCGGCGGGTGGCTTGTACGATGCCGGCCCGATTAACAACCTGACGGCAGCTAACAACGTGTTTATTACCAATTCAGGGGCAACGGCAACGCCCAAAGTCGTAACCAATACTGATGGCAGTGGCAGTGGTGTGTTGCCGTTTATGACCAACGCGATGGTGAGGTTCACATTGGCCGAAGCCGCGCTGACTTTAGGCACGGCGGGCGACCCAAGGCAGTTGTTTCAGGAGGGTATTACGGCCAGTTTGAGCAGCATTAACACGATTGCTACGTCGGGCGGCAATTCGGCCCCGGCTTTAGCAACGGCTACCAGCACCTCGTTTGTGGCAAACCGGACAGCACAATACGATGCCGCCAATGCCGATGGGAAACTAAACGCCGTGATGACCCAGAAATACATTGCCCTTTTCGGTAATGGCATGGAAGCCTACAACGATTATCGCCGGACTGGTTTCCCCCTGTTGCCTGCCCCGATTGCCCCGTTGAACACGTTCCCCCTGCGCCTGAGCTACTCTGTAACCGAGCTTTCGACCAATTCGAACGTCTCCGATAAAGCCGATAAACTGCAAACCGCCCAGCAAATCACCCCCGTTTTCTGGGATAAGTAATCAATTGTGAAATCCATGAAAAAACTCATTTTATACCTTTCGCTTCTTTCAGTGGTTTTGCTCGATGCCTGCAAAACCGAAGACTACGTTTGGGAAAACTGGTCGTACACTGCCGTTCCACTCGTGGCGGTCAATACCAGCAAGTCGGCTTTGCCAACAGTGGCGACGGCCACCACGTCTTTTTTCGACCTCGGGGCAGCCAACCTCGGCGCACAGGAATTTGAATACACGCTGAAATGGGAAGGGTTCGGAAAGGCCGAAGTAAAATCAATTCAGGTGTATCTGGGCTTCGTGAAAGCACCGGCAACGGGTAATCCGGCTTATCCAATTGTGCTTTCGCAGCCGGGCGGGGTGTATCCGAGCGTAACGCAGTACCCGTTGCCAAGCCGGGTCGTTGCTGCCGATAAACTGTATGAAACCGTTACGCAGTTTCCGAAAACGTTTACCGTTACGGCAGCCCAGATGGCAGCGTTCACTGGAACAAACCTCAGCACGGTGGTTCAAAACGACTACTTTGTCTTTAAATTCACGCTGAATCTGGCCGATGGTCGCCAGATTGCGGGCTTTCAGGAAAACGTGTGCGATGAAGCCCGTGGCGAAGTCGGTGACTGCCGGGTGGGTGTTCGCTTCCGTAGAAAATAATAAATGTCAACTATCAACTTAACCATGCGGTACATTCCTTACAAAATTCTGACTCTGTTTTTGGTCGGCCTGAGCACAGCAATGGCGCAGATTCCGTCGCCAAAAGAGCATTTCGGGTTTAACATTGGCGACGATTATCAGTTAGCCACCTACACCCAAACCGAGGCCTACTTCAGAAAGGTAGCCGCAGCCTCCGACCGGGTTAAACTCGTGGACATTGGCCTGACCGAGGAAGGTCGTCAACAGTTGATGTTGATTGTATCGTCGCCGGAGAACCTCAAAAAGCTGGATCGGTACAAAGAGATTTCGACTAAGCTGGCTCGTGCCGAAGGTCTCACCGACGATCAGGCCCGCGCTTTAGCCGAAGAAGGTAAGGCCGTTGTCTGGATTGATGGAGGTTTGCACGCCACCGAGACCGTTGGCACCATGCAGCTCATTGAAACGATCTGGCAGTTGGTGAGCCGCAAAGACCCCGAAACCATGCGGATTCTGGATCAGGACGTTATTCTGCTCACCCACGCCAACCCCGATGGGCAGGAGATCGTGACCAACTGGTATATGCGGGAGCCAACGCCCAACAAACGCTCGTTAGACAACCTGCCAAAGCTGTACCAGAAATATATTGGCCACGACAACAACCGTGATTTCTTCATTATGAATATGAAGGAGACCCAGAATATCGGTCGCCAGTTGTTTGTGGAATGGATTCCGCAGATCATGTATAACCACCATCAGCGCGGCCCCGCCGGGTCTATTCTGGCTGGCCCGCCCTACCGCGACCCGTTCAACTATGTGTTTGACCCCCTGATGGTTACGGGTATCGACGCGCTCGGTGCGGCCATGATTAACCGCCTGAACGCCGAAAATAAACCCGGCTTCACCCGGCTGGGCGGTTCGGTTTTTTCGACCTGGTACAACGGTGGTCTCCGCACGACAACCCACTTCCACAACATGATCGGCCTGCTGACCGAGATTGTGGGCGGCCCCAACCCCGAAGACATTCCGCTAGTACCCAGCCGACTGATTCCTAACGGAAACACGCCCTACCCCATCACGCCCCAGAAATGGTATTTCCGGCAATCCATCGACTATTCGATTTCGCTGAATTATGCCGTTCTGGGTTATGCGGCCCGCTACCGCGATGAGTTACTCTTCAACATCTACCGGATGGGCAAAAACTCAATCGAGCGGGGTAGCAGAGACTACTGGGCCTTGTCGCCCAAGCGGATTGATGCCATCAACGATGCCTTCAAAAACGACCCGAAAAAACCAGCCTCAACCACCTCAGCGGCTGGCGCGGCTCTCGCTCAGTATGGCATGTTGCCAAGGGGTGGCGGCATGAACCTCAAGTATTATGACACGATCATGAAGGCCCCGGTTCAGCGCGATCCACGCGGGTTCATCATCCCTGCCGATCAGGCAGACATGGCTACGGCCGTTAAGTTCATCAACGCGCTCATC